>NZ_JBXEJO010000006.1:0-169693 GCF_056837965.1 Bradyrhizobium ferriligni | reverse complement strand
CTGTCAACGCTTCGAAGTCGCCCTCACGGACGCCTCCGCATGACTCGGGGTCAGGGTGGGTCGCTACTCCTTTCCTGTATCGAACTTTCATCGACTATCCTTCGCCAGTTTCACTGGCGCACTACGCTTCCGTTGACGGCCGCATTGTTTGACGGAGGCGAGCGCTTCAGGTCCTACGGGTCATCCTAGGAGAAGTGCTATGGCGATTTCGCGGGCAAAGGTGACAGATCGGTCGAGCGGCGGCGTCGGTGGTCGCGAGATGAGAGGGAACGGCTAGTTGCAGCATCGCTCGAGCCCGGAGCACTGTTTCCGAGGTGGTTCGCATGGCCGGCCTTCATGTGAGCCAGCTGTTCAGGTGGCGCAAGGAGCTTGAGCCGCCTAATCGGCTGAGACCAACATGTCATGGAGTTCAATGAATACAGAACGGGCCCAGCCTCGCGCTGGCTTACCTTCCGAATCCGAAAGCACCGAGCCAACCTCTGGGGCCGCCGGGCAATCCCCTTCATGCCTGACGCAGTGGGCGTCAGCCCTGACGCGGTGGGCAACAGGAGCGGCCGCCGCCAACCTCGTCTCGTCGCAGGACCGCGTCCTGGCGACCTGGGCAGCGGAAGAGGGGCAGGGCGAAGACGAAAATCGGCAAGAGGGCGTCAACCGGACGAGGGCATGGCGGGACGAAGCTGATGTCGGAGACGAGCTGAATTTGTCGTCATTGTCCCTGACCGCCTTGCCTGCCTCACTCTTGCCCAGGCTCCGGACCCTCAATGTCATCGGTAACCAGTTGAGTAGCCTGCCGGCCCGGCTTCCGGGCGGACTCCGGGACCTCTACGCCTCTGACAACCGGCTGACCAGTCTGCCCGCCCTTCCGGGCAGGCTGCGGCACCTCCACCTCATGGCCAACGAGCTGGCCAGCCTGCCGGCAGAGCTGCCATCCAGGCTCCGCAGCTTGACTGTCGATAGCAACCAGCTCACCGATCTGCCCGCCCTTCCGGCAACGGTCGAGGAGTTCTCCGCCAGCAATAACCAGTTGACCAGCCTGCCCGATCTTCCGGCCAGGCTCCGCCGCCTGGATGTCAGCGAAAATCAGCTGACCAGCCTGCCCGATCTTCCAGCCAGACTGCGCTACCTGGACGCAAGCGACAACCAGCTGACAAGCCTGCCCGATATTCCGGCCAGACTTGGATACCTGAACGTCAGCGAAAATCAGCTGACCAATCTGCCCGAGACACTCCCGGTCGGCCTTGAAATGCTCGGCGCCAGTAACAACCAGCTGACCGGCCTGCCGGAGAGCCTGCTGACGCAACTCGGCAGCGCGTCCAGCATCGACCTGCGGTCTAATCCGATACCGGCCCCGGTGCTGGCCGATTTGGCGTCAGCCACGCGTGGCGCGGATTATGCCGGCCCGCAGGTCTTGCTGTCGATGCCGCTACAACCGGTGGAACATCAGCCGCGGCACCTGCACGAGGTTGTCGCGGACTGGCTCGCGGACGAGCCCGGCGCAATGGCCGCCTGGCAGGGCTTCGCCGCAGAGCCGGGTGCGCAGGACTTCGCACTCTTTCTCGAAAGGCTCGCGGGCACCGTGAACTATGGTCATCAGGCGTTCCGCGACCAGGTGGCCGAGAATCTGCTACAGGCCGCGATGAGGCCGCGGCTGCGCGAGCAGTATTTCGAGCTGGCCAATGGAGCGACTGCGTCCTGCGAGGACCGCATCACTTTGACTTGGAACGGTATGCAGACCGCACGCCTGAACTCTGATGTCAAGGATGGGCTTTATGACAATCAGCTCGACCAACTGCTCCAACACGGCCGTGTCATGTTTCGTTTGGGGGCGCTTGACGATATCGCACGCGAGACGGTCAGCTCGCTCCGTCGTGCCGACCCGGAGGCCAATGTCGACGAGATCGAGGTCTATCTTGCCTATCAGACCCAGCTACGGGACCGGCTGGAACTGCGCCACATCGCCCCTGATATGCGCTTCTTGAATCTCTCTGACGTCACGGCGAACGACGTTGCCAGGGCTGAGACGTCGGTGCGGGAACAGGAAGCGGCGGGTTTCGCGGATTTTCTGGCAACGCGCTGGGAGCCTTGGGATACGGTGGTGAGGCGGATCGCCCCCGATGATCATGCCGCGATGCGGGACCGGCTTGCCGATGCGATGGAAGATGAGTTTCCGACGCGCTTGAACGAACGACTCGCGGAGCCTGGCCTGACGGATGATGTCGATGCCCGGCGGGTGGTCGGAGCCCAGATCCTCGACGAAATCGCCCGTGAGATCAAAGGCGAGCTGATGCATAAGGTTCTCCGGGAGCACGGCCTCGAGCCCTGATCGATGCGATAGCCGCTACATACAGTCTCGTTTGGTCGTTACGGGACGAGCGATTGTTCAGGTTGAATGAATGCGGGCAGTTGCCGTCTGATGACCACCTCCGACCACTTCAGCGTGTTGTTCGCTCGCCGGCCGTACCTAGGAAACCCGCAATTCTAAACTTGTAAGCGATACCAGAGTTCAAGGTCATTGCTCGCCTGGATTTCGGCGAACAGACCATGTTCGCCGGTGCAAGGCTGTGTCAGGCCACGACTGGCATAGCCGGGGTTGAACTTGATCACGCGCAGGATACTTCGACAGCGCGGCCAATGCCGCTTCATGATTCGCTCATGTCGTAACCGATGTCGCTCTCCGCCACCGGGATAATACTTCATCTGGAACCCGTTTGTGACCTCGAGCGGAGTGCGCCGGCAGATCGGGAGCGGAGAACGTCTTGCTGAATCTCCGCTCCAATCGGCGGAAGATCCATAGCTCACTCAACGCCCAGCGCCGCCGGCATTCGTCGAGAACGCGCAAGCTTAAGGGAAACCGGAAATCAACCAAACGCTATATCCGATCATTTCCGGTAGGAAGTAATGGCGACGATAAACCAGGGCGCTCGCCGCAGGGCTACGGGGCCGCACGGCCGCCACTGCTGACCATCCGATAGGGCCTCGCGCGGCTCGCCTCCAGAATGTCGACGATCCAAAGTCACTTCAGCGCTCGCGGCTCGGCACCATGCCCGACGGAGGCCGATGACGTAAGCGTGACGGAAGAGATCGGAACCAATTTCGCCCCGCCCCGAGCGCGAGCAGCTACGCAGCGGCTTCGTCAGCTTTTCGAAAGCTTGCTCGGGTAGAACGTCTGCTCAGGTGATCTTGGACGTGAGGCTAGGTGGACCCGCACAATTCTGATCCATCCAATGTAACAGGTTGGTCGCAGGTTCAGCATGCCACCTCGGAAGAGCAGCAAGAGGGCCGGCGAGCCAATAGGCGTTTGAGCCGTCCTTGGCGACGGCGCTCCCAGCCAGTACCGGTAACTGTCCTCATCAGTCTGAAGAGGGCCGACCCTGAATTGATGACGCGACCAGTAATGCTGCGGCTCGGAATCTTAAAAAGGGGCACATTAGAGCAGTACCACCGAACTTCACCGATTGCTCGATGTTCTCCGCTTTCGACGTCAAGCGTTTGATCTGCGCAAATCAGCAATCCTATCGCTCACGTCAACGAATTCTACTAATCGAAGGATGAAGGCGCCGTTGAGCAATCTTCGCGTTTGCTGCGAGCCAGCTGCTCGCATTGCGATTCCGCCCAGCCCCCCTCAGAGGATGAGGAGAGTTTCATTGAAATGATGACTCGTGCCGATGGGCGCAGCGAGGCCGCCCTTGACCAGTATCACCCTGCTCTTCGCAGATTCTCCGAGGCACTTATCCTCGAGAGCCAGACGATATCTGGACTGGACCACGACTCGCGGGTCAAGTCCGCTCGGAGGCTGTTCCCGCGCGACAAGAATCTCATCTCCGCGTTAAATTTGTTTCGTGCTGCGGAGCTCTGCGCTAAATTTGGTTCGTAACACGGAGCCTACCTTCCGGTCCGGGCGCTTCGAGCGGGCAGCTGAGCATTGCAGCCTTGGCGGAGTAGTCTTCTATAGTCATTTGCCAGCTTCGGTTGGGTTGGCCGACACGGCACGTGACCACTTATGGCATTCAAGAGCATGTCGCTCTGATGGAAACTCGCTATTTCCGTGGCGTTGGCAATTGACCCGTCGTCCGAGCTAGCCGGGGGCGATCGGCTCGCTCCGTCCGAAATCAGATGACGGACGATATTCAGGTACGGCGCATTGGCGCTGATGAAGTGGATAAGCGTTTGGAGCGTCTCGCCGACATCCTCATTGACTGCGTCGCCCACGGCGACTCGGTCAGCTTTCTGCCACCGCTAACTCGACGACGTGCGCTGGTGTACTGGCGTAGCGTCGCGGACGCGGTCATTTGCAATGGATGCGTGTTACTAGCTGCGGAAGATCGCGCAGGTCAGATCGTTGGCACAACCCAGATGGTACCTGCCGCGTCTGAGAACCAATTGCATAGCGCTCGAGTCGACAAAGTCCTGGTTGAAAGAAGTGCACGCCGTCGCGGCGTCGGGCGCCGGATGCTCTCGGCCGTCAGCGAGTTAGCACGAAAAGAGGGAAAGACGTTGTTGACGCTTAGCACTACCACAGGTTCTGCTGCCGAGCGTCTTTACGCCAGCGAGGGATGGCAGCGGGTGGGCATCATCCCCGGGTGCGTGCTCGCCCCTGACGGAACATATCGCTCGGCGACCTTCTTCTACAAGCATCTCTGATACTGCAAAACTGGCTTCACGCTTGCTATCACAGACAAGATCTGTCCGGTCCTGTCCTGATAAATCATCATGGTCGGGGGCATCACTGACATTACCGCTTTATTTTATGACTTTGTGAACAACGACGACTTGGGCTCTCGATATGAGAATCAAACGGATCAGACGGTGGATCACTCAGCCGCCGCACGGCCTGTCATCACAATGGCGAGCAGACGATCGGCAAAGTAACGTCGATTTGCCGCTCTGGTTCTCAATCAACGTCCATAGCGCAGGGGTCGCGGAGCTTGAAGCAATCCCGACCATTGCGCTTGACATACTCACCCAGCTCCTAACATTTCGTCTTGAGTCCTCAAGATAGTGGGCATGTCGCCGCCATCTCAATATGGCGGGCGCCGGCGATTAGCGAATCGTGAACGAGCTCCACTAAGCCGTCGGATTATTTTGCTGCTCGGGCAGCCGTTGGATGAAGTGTGCGAGCCAGGCGAACGACCGCCATAAACTTTCGTATCGTTACGTGCCTCCTTGAGGCGCCCCATTTTTACCAAGGTTCAATTGAGCCCCTGATCACGATCCTCTTAGCTGCATGTGCGGCCGGCCACAGCGACATCTCATTCGTCTTCGCCGGCTTCGTCAACTGATAGCGCATCAGGAGGCCACAAATTCTATTTTTGGTCGGAGTGGCAGCCTATGCCGAGACGTGGATAGAGATACTGATGGAACCATTCGAGCTTGCGTGGTGCGAGTTCGAATACCAACGGGCTCTCAGATGCCTCGAAGCGAGGGAGAACAGGGCAGACGACGTCTGGTCCCGGAGCGCGGAGATTGAACCGTTCTGATCGGTCATGCTGGAGAACCTTGGGCCAAACACTCTATGACAGCGCACGGCCACGCACGCCACGAGCGGCGATACAGCGATCGAAAGCGCGCTCAAAGAATTAAAGAATTAGGCAGCACAGCCCCAATCAAAAGACCATCGCCAAGGAGCGTAAGGGCGCCTTCGTGCACGATGCACCGATGGGCTCAAGACCCTCCGCTCGATTGAGGAAGAGTCAGTCGTCGTTACCTTTCGCAAAAACACCTTGTGAGCCACACAATTCATCGAGAATTGGGTGCCCTTGCTGCGACGAACACAGTACGCAATGAAGACCAGTCTGGTTTCTTACCTAAGCGTGTCGTCTCGGTCCGATCGGAGCGCTTCATGCAGAAGATTCCGCGATCTCGCTTTGACGCTCTACGTTGCCGGAACGGCGGATCGACGTTCCGGGATCCGCTGAGGCATACTATGCGTCCGATGTGCGCTGTACGATCGTGTGATCGCCTTACCAACTTAGCGATATTGCAATCTTGATTGATGCAATGAGACGCGTGTGCACGCTTAAATCCTGCATTTGGTCGCCGTCTTCGTGGGGTTTCGACGCCTCCGAGGTGCGTGGAACGGTACCTACCTGGCGATATCGTCAACTACGAAGGCAATCTGATCGTCGCTTGTCGCTACGCAAGCGTGCCCTCCAGCATCTTGGTCAGCGCGGTTTCGTACGGCCCTCGAACTTCTCAGGCTCGAAAAGCCCTGTCCTATCGAATGCCTCGACTTCGATCATCTGCCGTACGAACAGGCTACCCTGATCATCTCGCAATGGACACTAACCACGGTTGTACGGAGGACGGCCCCCTTGACGTGTTGTAGCTCCGGTAGAGATACAGGAATAAAGCTGCGCCGGTGATAAGCATGCTCACAAATCCATGACAATTGAACTCGCGCTAGTTGCGGTTCGGTCGATATTCTGCCGAGCGTACTGTCGGAATGACGGATCCATGACCTAGAAGGCAGGGACTCTCGATCGTAAGAACGGCTCGCCAGAATGAATAGGTCAGCAGCAAAGAAGATCAAGCAGCGCAGTGCCGGCAAACCCCCGACATTGAGTTGGGCAAGCGGATTCGCCTGCGGCGTGTGGAGCAGACGATTTCGCAGGCCGAACTCGGCGATTAGCTCGGCGTCAGCTTCCAGCAGGTCCAGAAGTAACAGAAGGGCGTCAACCGTGTCGGCGCTGCCCGTCTTAGCAGGTCGCCACGTCCCCGTCACATTCTTCTACGACGATGACAACAATGCGCGCGAGGTTGAGAGCCTCCTGTTCCTGGACACCGCCTTCAGCCTGCGGCTGTTGCGCGCCTACAGCAAGGTCGAGGATCAGACCGTCCAGCGTCTGTTGGTGTCGTTGATGGAATCGATCGCCGCCGACGAGGATTGACCGGCACTCGACGTCAGATCGCGGCACATGGACGCGATCTCGTCTCAGGACCCACTCGCGCGGCGAGAACGGTCGATTGACTTGTACACGCCTCACTTTCAGCCGGTAATCTCAGGGCTGCTCTCCTCGATCACCGGCACCGCGTCCCCGATGTCGATACGCATCTGCTTGACGGATCGAGCGACAATCTGATCTCCGAGCTCGCTAACTCCGCCATTGACATCTCCCTCATGGTGAGGGGCGCCGCCTTGCGGCCGGTCTCCGGACGAAGCGTTGCCTCGCCGAACAAGCCATGAGGTCGAGCACGCGCACCACGTGCGGTCGTTCCCGCCGCTAACGGCCGTCTCGAACCCACGCACGAAAGGCGAAGCCGCGCGACTTGCTATGGAGTGGCGTCGTTGCGGCAGCCGCCAGGAAAAACGGCACGTTCTCCGCCACGTGCGTGCGGGTGTGCGCTCGCACTGCCTTTGGATCTTCGCCGAACACCGCCCGCATCAACAGCGGCGCGATTACGAGTTCGAGTAAGTACTGGGCCGTCTTGGTCACGCGCTCCGAGGTGGAGGCGGCGGAGGCTATGCCGTGCTTCGAGCCTAACGTCCTTTAGGACGCCGGCCGCGTGATGCGTGCCGCGTTTGCACATCATACGCCGACTTTCGCCAGATCGGGAAAGCGGCGCTTCGGTGACTGCCATACGGAAGCAATTTTTCTTCTGGGAAGGAGAAGGTGGCCTAGACGCCATGATCTAGCGACGAACTGGCGGGAAGAGCGGTGAACTTGATCGATGTCGGAGCTGTTGGCTGCCGTTGGTCGGCGACGCGACGGCGTCGGTCAGGGGCGGCACAGTTTTCAACCCCGTAGCGCGCCGACGGGTTCACCACCGCGCCGCTCAGTCCAGTTCTCGCTGCGCTCCAAGCGAACTCGCCCCCGGCCACGGCGGCAGACGGGCGGCTCCTCGCACGCGTGGTCAATCCGCCGCCGAGGGGGGCCGCCCTTTTTCAGATTTTGGTGGGATTGGATGCGCCTCCGAAACCCATTGTCCTCTCATGGTCCGCGCGTTCAGAACCGCTTGATCTCGATTCCGTACTTCCTCAGCGCGTAGCCAATCTGGCGCGGCGTTAGTCCGAGCAAGCGCGCAGCTTTTGCCTGTACCCAACCAGATTTTTCCATGGCCGCAATGACCCGCTCGCGATCGGCGATCTTCGCGCCACTTACGAGGACTGTGCCGAGGGGGGGGGGGTCCAGTGAGGCCAGTTCGCTGCCGACAAGGGGGGACGGCGCGGTCGCTTCTGACAGCGAAGTGATCGGCTTGGCGGGCACTGGGACGGGCGGTGCCGATTGGACTGTCGCCTCCTCCGACGTACTTTTCCACAGCATCGCGGAAAGGCACTGGCCGTGGCAGCATGCAAAATCATTTCTCTCGATCGATGGCCCAGCCGCCAGGGTCGCTGTGCGCTCGATGCAGTTTTCGAGCTCGCGGACATTGCCCGGAAAGCCGCAGTTCATCAACACATCGATCGCGCTCGCCTCCAAGGTCAGCATACGGCCGTTCACGCTATTGAAATTCCTCAAGAACTCGCGGGCAAGCAGCGGAATATCGCTGCGTCTTTCGCGCAACGGCGGCAGCAGCAGAGGAACAACGCTGATGCGATAGTAGAGGTCTGCGCGAAACTCGCTTCTTGCCACAGCTTCTTCAAGATTCTTGTTGGTCGCGGCTATGACTCGAACATCGACCTTTATGGTCTGGTTGCTGCCGACCCGCTCGAACTCCTGCTCCTGCAAGACTCGCAGCAACTTCGCCTGGAACGGGGCCGAAATCTCGCCGATCTCGTCGAGGAACAGCGTGCCTTTGTCAGCAAGCTCGAAGCGCCCCTTGCGCGAGCTGAAAGCGCCAGTAAAGGCACCTTTCTCATGGCCGAACAATTCGGATTCCAGCACTGTCTCAGGCAGTGCCGCGCAATTCAGCTTAATGAAGGGCCGCTTGGCGCGGGACGATGATTCGTGAATAGCCTTGGCTACAAGTTCCTTTCCGGTACCGGATTCGCCGCGCAGCAGAACCGTGCTGTTCGATTTGGCCACGACCGCGATCTTTTCGAGCAACCCACGCAGCGCCGGGCTGTCGCCAATGATCCCATGAACAGGTAGCTTCTTACGCTCTCGTACAGGCTGCCTAAACTCGAATAATTGCTTTTGCAGACGGTCCTTCTCCGCCATCAGCCGCTCGCGATCGCAGGCGAACAAGCGATGAAGCCTCACTGTCTGTCCTACCAGGTTGGCGATCATGGTGAGCAGCCGCGCATCATAATCGAGCCGGAGACTCGACCTTTCGTCACGGACACGGTCGAGCGTCAGTGTACCGACGACTTTCGGATCGATGCGGATCGGAACTCCGATGAACGACACCGGCATATTATCCGAGGCACCCAGCACTTCAAGGTCAGCTGCACTGAACGCTGGCTCTGTTGCCACATTCTCGGCGACAAGAGGCCTGTCGGTCGCAACGATCTGGTCGATTGCCTTCCGTGGCAGGCGCATCCGGAAGCGGTCGTCGCTGCCTTCGCTCCAGCCAGCACCCACGGTAATGTCCGGCATCCCGTCATCGTCGAACAGTGAGACGATACCGTGTCGCATCTGCACAAACGATTGCAGAAGGTCCACGACGTTGGCCAGCGTGACCTCGAGCCGGCAGGGAGCGGTGAGTATTTTCGATATTTCGAAGATTCCGGTCAGCGCGCTCTCGCGCAGCGGCTCGCCCGAGAGCTCGCGCTCCGTCTCTGGATGAGAGGCAGGTATCTCGCGTGCGGAAGCGATATGCAGCATGAGGCGGTCTCCGTTATTTTGATCATCCTCCCTAGCACCTTGTTCGGATTTGCGAGCTTCGTTTTGCATGTCATGCTCGATCTAGCGTCACGAGTTAACGAGATGACATAGAAGGGTAACACCTTTTCATGGCACGACGGTAACCTTACAGTGGCTTGATTTCATTTTTTTCGGGATAGATGCGCGACGTCAGCGTAGAACACGAGCTCCAGCGCTGACGCTCAAGCTAGCTGTTTGCCAGGCTTGCTCATCACAGATGTTGCCCACCATTGATCGGCACCTCGGCCCCCGTAACATAGCTTGCGGCATCCGAGCATAGGAAGAAGATGACCTTGGCCACTTCGTCGGGTGTTCCCACTCTGCGCAACGGGATGTTTGGCACGAGACGCGCTTCCGTGTCGGGCGACAACATGTCCGTCCTGATCTCGCCGGGCGCGATCGCGTTCACGCGAACGCCATGCGGCGCATAATCGTGGGCCATTTCGCGTGTGAGACTCGCAAGCGCAGCCTTCGACGTCGCATAGGCGCTGCCGGCAAACGGGTGCACCCGCGAACCAGCGATCGACGTCACGTTGACAATCGATCCTGACGCGGCCCTTAGCTCCTCAAATAAACCCTTCGCCAGCAGGATCGGGGCCACGAGATTCAGATGGAACACTCTCATCCAGATTTCGGTTGACGTCGTCAACGACGTCAGCCGGTCGCCATCGGACGTCTTCGGCGAGACGCCGGCATTGTTCACTAGTGCGTGCAAGGGTGCGCCCGCCAAGCGTTCCTTAACCTGCGCGACCAAGCGTGGCAGCATTTGATAATCGCTAAGGTCGACCTGGACATGATCCTCGCGCCCGGAGTCCCACGGGCACCACTCGCCATCGAACGGCTGGCGCGCGCAAGAAATGATGCGCCAACCGGCCTCCGAAAACAGCTTGGCAGTGGCATGCCCAATTCCGCGCGATGCCCCAGTGAGCAACATCGCCTTCTGCTCTCCCTGGTGGAGGCGGGCTTTATCGGCGCGAAAGGGACAGCCCAAGTGTGTCTCGGGCAGCGGACCTGCGACCAGATCGTCATTTGGCAGATCGAGACCCACGCCCGCCTCCTCTCCTGTAGCGCCGCTGGCGAACGCGTAGCAGGATTTGGGCCACTACGATGCACGCAAAGACGCTCCGGTTTTGCGTCCTAATGTCGCGCACGCCAAAGGCTTGGCGGATTCGCGACATGGTGCGTGTGCTTTGCGACATCGACGGTGCATCATCCACACAATGCCTGGAGCACTCTCGGTCACTGCTAGGACCAGACACCAAGCCGCGCTCTCGTGATCGAGATCCGAAGGAGCGAGGGATAAAGAACGCTCCTCGTCGAGGCAACGATCGGTCAGGACGGTGGAGACACCCAGTAGCCGTGTCGATATGAAACGAAACCTGACGCTCCAACTCCATATGTTAGGTTTTCTCGCAACTGATACCGAGCTCATCGCACCACATCGCTGCGCTGATTGGTTGCGCGATCACGAGCTGGGACACTGAATGTCCAACTCAATACTCGAACCCGAAGGGTCAGTCTGCGCGAGCGAGTGGCGGCCGCTGCAACGGAACTCACCGGCTCAACGTAACCTCCTTCGAAAACTTAACCCGCGATTGGCCATCGAGAAGCTTCACTTGCGGGTCCTCGCGAGGCCAGCCGAGGACGATATCCACCTCCTTAGCGCGGTGGCAGTCCGCTAATGCCGCTCTTGTCAAGATCGAGCTTCAGCGGACGGCATTCGGCCACCGCATCTTGCTTTTCTCCAGGGCAAGGGCACGTTGGAGCGTCGGTTTGGGCAATCAATTGCCGCCCCGAAACATAGTGGTAGTACTGCTCGATGCAAAAAGTGGCCATCAGATCGATGAGGCGGGTCACGACCTTCATCAAGCCACCAGCTCCTGTGAGGCTTCTTCAATCAAGATCAATCGGCTCGGATCGTTTAAATCGAATTCTATAACGCGTGGCGCAAAGAGGCGCGCGTAGCGCGTGAAAGCGCTGGTCGGAGGGAAACGGATCACGGTATCGCATCGTGCAAGGAGATACATCTCGATGAGAGCGGAAAAGCCGCCCTCGGCTCCGAGCGCCGCGCTGTGCAAAGGTCCGGCCTGGGGAGCCTGGAAGCGCTTTGGAATCGTGAAAACATCGGGAAAAATCGCTGACACCTTCTCAAGGACGAGCGCGCTGTCCGTGCACAGGAAAGCCCTGACAGGTTTTTCATGCGATAACGCCTCGGCCTTGTCGATCGCATTACAGACCTGTCGCAAGGCACGCTCGGGATCAGCCCAGTAGGGCGCATGCCCCATAATATCCTCGCCGTTGCCGTGCCGAACATGAATGCCGATCACGCTGTACGGCTCAAAGTGCTCACGGAAGATGGCGTCAATCCGCCCCTGAACTTCGGATCGCGGCTTGATGCTCCGAAAAATCTCTCGTTCAGCCTCCTCATCGCAGCGCCACATCAGGCAGGCATCACACACAACCGTATTTGCATCGCTATCCTGCTCGCTTTGGAACAGTTGATCCAGTTCATCGCGTTCTTGAAAAATCTGCTCGTCTGGCCGATAGGTGCAATCAAGAGTTGGCCTATTCCACCATTGCGGGAAGAAAGGTCCCGGAAATGAGCGCTGATTGATCTGGTCGTCGCAGATTACCCGTACGCCGGCAATCTCTTGAACCGGCTCGAAGAAGACCGGAAAGGCGTTGGTGAATGGTTGATCGAGATAACAGGACCCCCGCCAATCGATGACCAGCTTCCGTCCGGTCCGCTGGGCAAAACGCCACGCTGCAGCCAGCGACCACAGGCAGTCGCCCAAGCCCGTACGTCGTCGGGAAACAACGAACCGATCATTTTTCCAACCGCCAGGCATTTGCATTGCTTCCTTCCGGACTCCTGGTTGAACAAGAGACGTCATTGGAGACACCCCACATATGGTCCTGGCCGATGTTATGGTCGGCGCTTGTGCTGCTCGCGCGTTGCGTCGGTAGAACTTCATAGCAGCGCTATCCTCGTAGCGGGTTCCCTCAACGCTTGCCTCTTCTCTTCTATTAGAGCTGTTGCGCCGATATACCCGATTTCAACCGGATGCCTCTTGTGCCCTATTCCACTCGACCTAGCCTCCTGTACATGGAGGCGCAGCCTTGGCCATATACATGATCGCCGGTTATGCTTCGCCTAGCGCTTTAATGTGGACGCAAGCGGCGCGTGGCGGATGCAGCCGAACGCCCCGCTGTTCCCACAAGAGCCGCAGTTCCTTGACGAGATCTTCGCGCCGGGGCTGGTCCAGCATAGTTGTGTCGAGAAGCCAGCCGAGCGAGGCCTCCCCCTCGATCCGCACCAGCAGGTCGAAGAGCTCATGCGAGATACGCATGCTCTCGGGCCCCGAATGTCCGATACGGATCTCGCAAACCGTTTCCTGCCGATCTTCCGCTGTGTAGGCGCGAATACGATGAAGGGATGCATACGGAGGCAATGAAACGCCCAGTGTACACCAATCGCGCAGTGTTGCCGGCCGCTTCTTGACGAGGAATGGCCCAACTACAAGTCCGTCCAGGTCGGTCGTCAAGAAGGTGACGATGGCGTCTGAAACGGAATCGACGATCGGCTCGGCATTGTTGTTAAAGGACGTGTTTAGAAGAACCGGGATGCCGGTTCGCTTCTTGAATGCATTAATGACATCCCAATAGGCAGGATTTGTGTTGCGCGAGACCGTTTGCAGCCGAGCAGTTCCATCAACGTGCGTGACCGCACCGAGCACGCCATGGTGGGCCGCACGCACACGAACCACGAAGTTCATGAAGGGAAACTCCCGCTTGCCGCCTGGGAGCTCAAAGAACTCGCTTGCATCCTCCTCCAGCACTGACGGCGCAAACGGACGATAGCCCTCGCGCTTTTTGACCATCGCGTTTATCCGGTTCTTGTTTTCCGCCGGCCGCGGGTCGGCGAGAATGCTGCGGTTGCCAAGCGCACGCGGCCCGAACTCAGAACGGCCCTGAACCCAGCCGATGACAGCGCCATTTGCCATCCAGTCCGCTGCACTGGCTGCGATGTCATCACTACGTTGAAAATCGAGGTGGCCGGACCATGCAATGAGCTCGCGTTCTATGGCATGCTCGGTCCCGAGATCGGGTCCCCAATAGACGTCCGACAATCGCTCGCGCGGCGCGGGCCGACCCAGCTCGTTTGACATCATCAATGCAGCGCCGAGTGCGCAACCGGCGTCGTGCGCCGCGGGCTGGACGAAGATGTCGTCGAAAAGCCCGGAATAGAGCAGCTTACCGTTCATCGTGCAATTGTGGGCTACGCCTCCCGCCAGGCACAAGCGCTTCATGCCCGTCGCTTCGCGATGATGCCGCAGGATATGAAAGATGATCCGCTCCAGCGCTTCCTGCAGCGAAGCGCTGATGTCTCGATGCTGCTGCGTGAATGCCATCCCCTTTCGCCGGACCTGGATACTGCGGATCAAGGCCGGGCCGATTCGATCCAGATGTACCCGATAACCACCATTGTCCAACAATTCGTAGAACTGCGCGAAGAGCTCGCGATAGGGAGCAGGGTCACCATAGGGGGCAAGCCCCATCACTTTGTACTCGTCGAACAACCCGTAGCCGAGATAACGGATCGTCTCGAGATAGAACAGCCCCAGAGAGTTATGTTCTGGAAAGCTTACGAGTTGCGAAATTTCGGTGCCAGACCCCACCGCCAGCAGACCTGAGAGAAAGTCCCCGCCGCCGTCGACCGCAAAGATCAGGCTTTGCTCAAATCCAGACATGGCAAATGCGCTCGCGGCATGCGCTTCATGGTGATTTACGAAGGACACGCGCGACGCATCGACGTCGGTGCCGAATTCCCTTGCCAACAACTGGCGTAGCAACAGTTTGGCGTCCAACGGCACTGGCTGAGAAACAAACAGCCGCTCCAGCATGGTATTGCAGTAGGCTTCAGTCGCGTAGAACGCGATGCGGTCGATCTCGCCTAGCTCAACTCCTGCAGTCGAAAGGCAGTATCGGATCGAGTTGCTTGGGAACTTGTTGGAGTGCTTGACTCGATTGAGGCGCTCCTCTTCGACAGCAGCAAGCACACGGCCATCCCGCACGAGCACCGCAGCGCCATCGTGCAAAAATGTATTGGGCAGCTCGGGCGAGTTCTGATAGATTCTGTCCAGACCGCCACTCACTCCGAGACACAACATTCCGCTCTCCATTTAATCATGACAGGAAGGCCAATCGCCCTCCCAACTAAATCGTCTGTACCGTCACGCTCCTCGGCCACGCGGGCCAGGCAGAACAACCAATGCTCTTGCGAAGTCCGCCCCGGCGCCGAGCCGGCTCCGCCTGTTTAGGTGCTCGGCGTTCCCGCACCGTTCGACCGATCCGGCGGCGTACGCCCGGCTTGTTATAAAGCCATTGCGACTGCTCCTGTCGCAGCTCACGCTGCCTCAACCAAGACAGAGCATTGCGAACTCCGTCAACGCAGCAGACGGCGCCGAAACAATGCCGTCGACACAAAGAAAGGTAATACCGCGTACATGCAGAGCGCACCGACGTGGAAGGCAGCGCCGGCGCTGGCCGGGCGCTCCAGCATCGTCGGACGAATGAGATCGACCGAATGCGCCAACGGCAACAAGCCGGCGACCTGCTGAAAAGAGCTCGGCAGTTGGCTCATCGGAAAGACTGCGCCACACAGAAACACCATGGGTGTCAGGATTAGCGTCTGGTAAAACACGAAGTAGTCGTAACTTGGCGCAAGAGATATGACGACCATCGCCAGACTTGCGAAGACAAGGCCGGTCAGTGCGACCGTCGGCATCGTATACAAAATGGACGCCCAGGACGCATAACCCAGCGTCGCAGCGACAATCCCGATTGCTGTTCCTGCCAGAACAGACTTGCTGGCCGCCCACACCAATTCGCCCAGAACGACATCGCCGAGCGTGAGTTGTGTGGACAGGATTGCTTCCCAGGTTCGCTTGGCATCCATCCGAGCAAAGGTTGCATACATGGTTTCAAAGGTCGCGGACGTCATGGCGCTGGTCGCGACCATGCCAGCCGCCAGAAACGCGATGTACGAAGTCCCGTCAACGCGGCCCACGATTAGCCCAAGACCAAAGCCAAGGCCGAACAGGTTGGTTATGGGATCTGCGAGGTTGCCGAGAACAGATGCGAGTGCGACTTTCCTCCATGCCAGGAAGTTTCGACGCCATACCGCGATCCAGTTGTACGCGTTAGCCGGCATCAACGCCGCATAACTTTCACCCATCGCTCATTTCTCCATCTCGCGCCCGGTCAGCCGCAAGAACACGTCCTCGAGATTCGGCGGCCGCTGCAGAATGCGAAGGCCCGCTCGGCCGCGCAGCTGCACACGTACCTGCTCCGGATAGGGCGCAAAGCAAAACAGCGTCTCTCCACTCACTTCGATGTGCCGAGCATAAGGCCTGAGTGGTTCAACGAACTCATGTGGATCACCGCCATAGATCTCGACCACGTCGCATCCGATATGCTCGGCGATCAAGGCGTCCGGCTTTCCTTCGGCGATCTTGCGTCCACTCTCGAGCACGCAAAGCCGATCGCATAGGCGTTCGGCTTCTTCCATGAAGTGCGTGGTGAGCAGGATTGTCTTGCCACGCGCAAGCAGAACGCGCAAACGTTCCCAGATCAGGTGGCGCGCGTGCGGATCCAGGCCGGTCGTGGGCTCGTCCATCACGAGAAGATGCGGATCATTGATCAGGGCACGCGCCAGTGTCAGCCGACGCTTCATTCCGCCCGACAGATGCGCGACGCGCACGTCCGCCTTGCTTTCGAGCCGCGCAAACGCGAGCAACGAGGGTACGATCGTCTCGATCTTGCGAGCACTCATGCCGAAGTAGCGGCCAAATACCAGCAGGTTCTCGCGTACGGTGAATTCGAGCTCGAGATTATCGAACTGTGGCACAACGCCAATCCGCACACGTGCCACACGAGCGCGTGATGGCACAGGCTCATTGAGGACTGTAATCTTGCCCGCGTCCGGCGAGATCATCCCGAGCAGCATGCGCGCGATCGTACTCTTGCCGGCCCCATTCGGCCCAAGCAGGCCGAAGCATTCTCCGCGCGCGACCGAGAACGACAGCTCATCGACGATGATCTTATCGCCAAATGACTTTCTTACGCCGGCAAGGTCGATTGCGGTGGACATGTTCATCTTAGGCCGACAGAAGCCGTTCAGCGGACGTTGGCTTGCTTACGACCGTTTTGGTCCAGAGCAGACCGTCGCACCACACATGCTCTACGCGCCCCCATTGGCAGGCGGCGGCCGCGTCCGGGAAGAATCCTCGTCCGTGGAGGTTGGCACTCGTGTTGCAAAGCAACGGAATGCCCGTGAGCTGTTCGAACTCGACGAGCAGCTCGGCGATTTTGTGGGGAGAGTTGCGGGCGACTGTCTGCAACCGCGCAGAGCCGTCCAGATGGACGATAGCAGGGACTTTGTCGCGCCACTCCGCTCGGGTCTGGTGATCGAACAGCATATAGGGATCTGGCGTCCCGGGGCTGAAGATCTCAGGCGCCCGATCCTCCAGGCAAATCGGCGCCACCGGCCGGAAATGCTCGCGGCGCTTGATGTCGTTGAGATGATCCTTCATTGCCGGCGAGGTCGCCGCTGCGAGAATGCTTCTGCCACCCAACGCCCGCGGCCCAAGCTCGGCGCGTCCCGAAAGGAAGATTACGGGCGTGTTGTCGGCGAGAATGGCCGCAAGCTCACGGAGAGTGCATGGCGCAGCCTCCCATTCTGACGGACTTTCGCTGGCCTGCAGCGCCGGACCACTGTAGACTGACCATTCCAGCGGCCCGAACCCCTTTTGTGCCGCCATCGCGCTGCAAGCAGCGCCAATTGCCGAGCCGCTGTCATTTGGAAACGGCGGCACCCAGACATCGTCGAACAATCCCGTCGCGCGAAGCGCACTGTTCCACTTGATATTGAGCCCGCACCCCCCGGCTACGCATAGGTTTCTCGAGCCCGGAAGCGACGAGTGCCGCAGCAGAACCATCGCGATTTCCCGGACAAGAAGACGCTCCAGGAATACATGAAACGACGCCAGTACGTCTTCGGCTCGCTTGGCAGTCAAGCGCAGCGCGCTCGCCTCGAAAAACTCGTGCACAGCGGCAAGCGAGGCTTCCGCATTGTTGATGTCCGCGCGGTAGCGACGGGCCTGCTCCGTATCCGCAGCGAAGCGCTTTTCGTAAAGCTCCTGAAACACTGCCACGATGGTTTCGTCGACAGAGCCAAGGGCGATATAAGCCATCAGCTTGCCGGCGATGCCCAAGTCCCAATTAGTGCGATTCGGCTGCCTGTAAGGCCCGAAATGAAGGCCCGCGGCAGCATAGGCATGACCGATCATTGGAAACAGACTGGCAATGAGTCGCGCGCCTTGAGGTTCGACATAGTAGAGACGTGGAAAGATGCAGCCATCCCATACCAGACAGAACGCGGGTTTTCCGGCGCTGGCAAACGGGCTGGTGCTGTATGCCGAGGCGACGTGGCCCGTGACGTGCGGGTAACTCTTATAGGGAAACACCTTGCCGCCGAGGATCAGGCCATAGCCATCGACCGAATCCAGAAGGCCCTCGGCATGGCGCTCGACATATGGCGCCCCCTTCAACGCGATCGGAACCGCACCACTGAGAACCTGGAACTGCGACTCGATCTCTCCATCCCAGCCGTCGATGACGAACTGATCAATATCTCGTGGATCTAAGCCATGCTCAGCCAATGCGAGTACGACTGCATCGAGGTTATCGACGGATTGATACCGTGGATTGTTGCCACGCTTCTCTTGCTCTGTGCAAAAGACAAGCTGCCCGTCCTCGACGACAGCGATTGCCCCGTCATGTGTTAACTTGATGCCACAGATGCGCATATGACCCCCTGGCCCTAATGACCGTAATTTGAATGTTCTGACGAGTTAGTCGGCTTCCGGAACAGCACGAGCAAACAGTCTTCGTTGACCGACTCTGTATGGCAATGAAGACGCTCGATCTCGGATAGGCTTTCATTGAAGAGAGAAATCACTGTTTCAGCACCGGCAGCGTGCCCCCAGCGTCGACACGGGGCATCACGCGCAGATCCGAACACCAAAGCGCCATTTGGTGCAAGCATACCCACCAGGTTGAGGATGGCTGCGTGCATCTCGGCGATGTCCTTGAGGTAGTAAAGAACCTCGGCCACGACGATCAGATCAAACTGCTCGGCGGTCGAGAACCGCTGAATGTCGCAGGTTATCCACGCGATATTTGACCACCTTTTGGTCCGCTGGCGAGCACGCTCGATCGCCTGCGGCATGACATCGACCACGGTGACCCTTTGGCAGTGCGGCGCCAGCATTTCGGTGAATGCGCCGGCCGCACATCCGACTTCGAGGGCATGCACAACGTCGCCGTTGCAACGCGACAGCCGAAGCATCTGCGCGTATCGCTCCTGCTCGAACGAATTGCTGTCGAGCCGCCATGGATCATCGACAGACAATTCGCGCTCCAATAGCTTATAGTTCTTGTCCGATGTCACGGGTCATTCAACCTATTTGTAGGCGCTCGATCGATCGCGACCGCAAGCACTCTCGGTCGCCGCCACGCTCGATGCACGGTGCGAAAGCCCAGGCTTACGAATTGCGGCAGAGCTCACACCACTTTTTGCGGAGCTCATTCCGGCGGCCGAACGCGGGATGACAGCTATATTTTCTCCATCGCTTGACACCATGACTTTACGCGACAGCCAATCGCTATTGCTCAATGTACAAAGCGCGTAGGCTTTCAACGGCAACAAGAGAAAGATATTGATGGGTGTGTGAAGCGAGAAGCCGAGAAAGCGAATATCGCGAGCACGGAACGCTGCCACACTGCACCGGACCATCGTCATGGCCGCAATCGTCAGCACCGTCCACCAGGCCACCGACCCGTCGATGACGAACTGTGCGAGCGCAGCCAGTGATGACAGGGCGAGAAGCAAGGGGCCGAGATTTTGTCCGACAACGTCGAGCGTCAGATAGCGATCCAACTCGGGCAGCAAGCGCAACGCAAGAAACGTGTCCCGAAAGGTACTGCGCGCCCAGCGAAGTTGCTGTCGCAGATATGGTCCAAGGCTGTCCGGCACCACTGTTGCTGCGATCGCGTCGGGGACATACTCGGTTCGAAACCCCGCCTTGAGCATGAGGATAGTTAGATGACGATCCTCGCCGAAATCACTTGGCTTACCACGGAAGAATTGCGTTTCGTATTGATCAAGCAACAAGGCGAGCGCAGAGCGACGATACATGGCACATGGCCCGCAGCAACACATCACCGCGCCGAAGCGTGCCTGTGCCGCGCGCTCTTCGTTGCAGGCCAACCAGTACTCCATATCGATCAGCTTGGTCAGCCAGGTTTCGTTGCGATTGCTCGCTATCAACTGCCCCATGGCCGCGCCGACGTCAGGGTCTTGCATCTTCGATACGAGCTTCGTGACCACGTCGACGGCAATTATCGTATCCGAGTCGACGTTTAGGACCAGATCGCCGGAAGAGCTCCGTATCGCAGCAATCTGCGCCTTCCGCTTTCCGACGTTCTTGGCCATCAAGATGATGCGAAACCTCGGATCGCTCGCATAGATTTTGTGTACGGGTTCCACAAGATCGCGATTTGCGGATCCGTCGTCGACCACAATGACCCGCAGTTTTCCGGCGTAGTCTTGACTTGCAATCGACGCGAGGCATTCGGAGAGTGTGTTTGGGTCCTCATTGAAACAGGGCACGATGACATCCACGCTGGGCAGAACCACCCCGGCTGGTTCGAGATCGTTCTGCGGCGATGAGGGATTTGTCGGCTGAGCGTAAAGCGCCTGCGCGCTCTTGTAGATGGTCGAGAGCAGCGCATAAGACGAGACGGCGACGGCGCTGGTTGTAGCGAGCAGATCCATGGGGTGCCAGTTTTGTTCAGTGAAGTTGAGGAAGCGGATGGATTTCGAACCCGCGCAGTTGCAGTGCCGGAATCAGATATGCCAACGCTCTCACCGTCTGTTCACGCGAGGTGGCGTTGGTGCACGAACTCTCCTCGCCGGGCGGATATCCGTCGTGCAGGAGCACAATCGCGCCCGGGCGAACAGCCGCCAGCACTGAATTCACGATGCTATCAACCCCAGGACGCGACCAATCTTTCGGATCGATCGACCAGTGCATCGCAGCGAGGCCAGCCTTGGCTGACGTAGCAAGCACGTCTTCGGTCCATATGCCGTAGGGTGCCCGTATGTGCCGGGGCAACGCTTGCGGGCATGCCAATCGGATTGCCCTACTCGCCGTTAGCACCTCATCATGTATCTCCGCTGCTTCGCATCTGGACAGATCGGGATGCGTCATCGTGTGGTTTGCAACCTCGTGCCCCTCGGCGATCATTCGTCGAATGAGTTCAGGTTGGTCGGCCGCATACGTGCCGATAACGAAGAAGGTCGCGGGGACCCGATGTTGCGTCAGCACATCGAGGACTAGCGGCGTGCAAAATGGATTGGGCCCATCATCGAAGGTCAAGTAGACCGAGCGACTTCCGCTAACGTCACCGTAGTTGCGTCGCACCGCAGATAGGGGGATGAGTTCGTTCACAGCTCGGGCCCGTTCCGATCGATAATCGTTCCGGCCGGCCACTCGCCCATTGAGCGCCCCACCGGAAACACCACCACGAGCACGTCTTCGATGCGGATCGGCGACATATTGGGATAGACATCTGGCTGGGTGGAGCGGACGCGAATGCCAGACATGAGGGTTGCCAAGCCCTGCCTTCCGACCAGTCTGGTGAGATGCTTCTCAAGCGCAGGCCGGACCGTACCAAAGCCGAACGGCACCCCAAACTCCTGCAGCGCAGGATACATCACGCGCATCGAGTGGCTAATTCCAAGCCCCTCAAGATCTGGACGCACGGCATATAATCCAAGTTCGGCCACGAGAAGATCGACGCCGTCAATCTTGATGAAGCGGCGTAGTAGGCCGATATGAGCAGCGACGCCGCGCGCGTCGTAACCGATTGCGCGCACTTCAGGCCTTGCACCGGCCCAACTTCGATTACCCTCGAATGGCTGCGCATTGAACGCACCGGTCGGCCCATAGCTCTTACGGAAGAAGTCGGCAAGCTCGGCATGATCGGCGAGCTGCAGCTCGTTTTCCCAGCGAAGACTCCACTGGACCTGAGTGCGCGCGGAAGGCTCTTCCGCAGACGGGGGCACGGCAATATTCATGGCGGCCTTCTCTGCGCCAGTGGGGATGAGAGCGGATATGGTCACGTAAGACACTCGCTATTCGCCGAACCGTTGATCAATCTGGAATGTGTTGGCATGCGGCATCCGCGCTCGACTTTGCTCGCCAGGCCGCGCGAGAGCAGACCGAATCGGAATGGCGCCATCGTTGGCGGCGAGACGATCGCGCAGCTCGCGCGTGTCGTTCCGGCAATGCCATGGTCGACATATGCCCGGACATCCCAATGAGGCGATAGGGTTGTCCAGACTCTATCGGCATCCTGGGGGAGCTCCGCCGCGCCCAAGATCACGATCGGCATGAGCGTCTCTGACGGCTGGCCATCGATGCATGAAAGCTCATCGAGGGCGCACGCGGCGAGCACCAGATCAACTTCGGTCCTATGCATCTTCGACCCGCCTTGTATTGCGATGGACAGGCGCGCCATTTGGCCAGTCGCCGGAAATATTCGGCATCTGCGATCTGCGCACGCCGCTTGGTCGCGACACTAAGGTGAGGCTGAGCACGCCCTCAAGTGTACGCGGGTAAACGGCCGATATGGAAAGGGATGGAACACACATACGAAGGTTTATCGGCGCCTGCCTAGCGTCGCATCGCGTGAGAGTCGCACCTACAAGAGGCGCAACTCGCGTGCGGCAGAGATAGCCACTTCGCACACGGAATCGGCAGGTGCTCGCACGTCCAGGATTTCTTCTCGGAGCCCGCGTACGACCAATAGCCATTGTGGCATACCTAATTCATTTTCCAAACTGATGTTTGCTATCCAACCTTCCGCAGTTTGGTAAAATCGATTGTTTCGATAGAACACATCCACACGATGGATAGACTCACGACATGCGGTTCAAGGGACTTGATCTAAACCTTCTCGTTGCGCTCGATGCTCTGATGACGGAGCGCAACCTCACAGTGGCGGCGCGCAAAATTAACCTGAGCCAGCCCGCCATGAGCGCAGCGATCGCGCGGCTGCGCAGCTACTTTCGCGATGAATTGTTTACGATGAGAGGTCGCGAGCTCGTCCCGACACCCGGCGCGGAGGCGCTTGCGGGTCCGGTTCGCGAGACCCTGCTGCACATCCAACTCTCGATCATCTCTCGGGATGCGTTCGATCCGACCCTGTCGAGCCGGCGCTTCAGGGTCATTCTCTCCGATTTCATGACAATCGTGTTTTTTCGGAGAATTGTCGATCGTATCGCACAGGAGGCGCCTGCGGTGCGCTTCGAATTGCTGCCATTTTCCGATGAACCCGGTGAGCTGCTTCGCCGCGGCGAAGTGGATTTTCTCATCTTGCCGGAATTGTTCATGTCGAGCGCGCATCCTAAGGCGACGCTATTCGATGAGACCCTCGTATGCGTGGGATGCCGCACGAACAAGCAGCTATTGCGACCACTTACATTCGAGAAATACAATTCGATGGGGCACGTCACCGCCAAGTTCGGACGGGCGCTGAGGCCCAACCTCGAGGAGTGGTTCTTGCTCGAGCACGGCTTGAAAAGGCGCATCGAGGTTGTTGTGCAGGGCTTTAGCCTGATTCCGCCCATATTGTTGGACACGGGCCGTATAGGAACAATGCCTTTACGTCTCGCCAGACACTTCGAAAAGCGAATGCCCCTGCGGATCGTGGAGCCACCGCTCCCCCTGCCCACATTCACCGAGGCCGTGCAGTGGCCTGCGTTCCACAATACTGATCCGGCGAGCATTTGGATGCGGCGGATACTGTTGGAGGAGGCCTCCAACATGGCATCTGCGCATCGGGAGCCCCCAACGCGCAGGCGCTGCTAGGTTTAAGCGCTCCGCTCCGCGAGATGCAAACATCCTACTCGTCATTGGACGAGCGTGGCGGCTTTCTCATTTAACTTCCCGGGCGTCATGCAGCAAAACGCACGCGCGAGCTGTAAGAGATTGCCGGCTCGTGCGCCTAGTGATCCCGCAAAGCATGGTGTAGTGCGCTTGCAGGCAAAGTTCCGACACCATCGCGCGATCTTTTTGGAGCACGATCGCATTTGGTGACCGCCAATTAAATCGCTTGAACCCGACCTTGCGTCAGGTTGTAGTTTTACCTCCTGACCAACGTTGCGCTGGCGGACGTCGATGGAGCGCATCGGGCGAACTCATGGCTATGACGGGATAGGCACTCTGGCTGGCTTGCCAGTGGTGACTCGACTGATTCGAGTTGCGAGAGCGCCCGGAACCAACAAGCTCAATCAGGTTGGCCCTGCCCAACGGGCCCTAGCCCTAGATTGTCGTCCCAAATCCACGACGCGCCATTCTGCGATGATCCGCGAGCTTTTCTGCGATCGCACGAGAGGAACGGAGTTGATGGGGGCGAGCCAATGACGCCGCTTCAGATGCTGCCGTTGTCGCTTATTGTATGCACCGTAAAGACATCGCCTCGGATAATAAGATATGCGTTTCAACGGCCTGGACCTAAATCTTCTCGTCGCCCTTGACGCTCTAATGACTGAGCGCAGCCTTACCGCGGCAGCACGCAAGATTAATCTCAGTCAGCCGGCCATGAGCGCAGCCGTTGCCCGGCTGCGTTCCTATTTTAGTGACGAGTTGTTTGCGATGAGAGGCCGGGAACTTGTCCCGACCTCACGCGCTGAGGGATTGGCGGCGCCTGTTCGCGAAGCCCTGATGCACATCCAGCTCTCCATTATCGCGCGGGACGCGTTCGACCCGAAGCAATCGAATCGGCGGTTCAGGATCGGCCTTTCCGATTTCATGACGGTCGTATTTTTTCGACATGTCGTCGAGCGCGTCGCGCGAGAAGCACCCGCCGTCAGCTTTGAACTGGTGGCGCTCTCCGATGAGTGCGATGAGCTTCTCCGGCGCGGCGAGCTTGATTTTGTCATCCTCCCGGAACTATTCATGTCCAGCGCGCACCCGCGGATAGCCCTGTTCGAGGAAAGGCTCGTGTGTGTAGGCTGCGGCACGAACGGCGAGCTACGGCGGCGGCTTACATTCGATCGATACATGTCGATGGGCCATGTTGCGGTTAAGCTCGGAGTTGCGCGCAAGCCTCCCATCGAGGAGTCGTTCTTGCTCGATCGCGGTCTGAACCGACGCATCGACATTCTCGTGCACAGCTACGGCATGATCCCGCCCATGCTGATGGGCACGAGCCGGATAGGAACCATGCCTTTAAGGCTCGTTAAGCATTTCGAAAGAACGATGCCTCTTCGGATCGCTGAGCTTCCACGGCCGTTCCCAACATTCACCGAAGCGGTCCAATGGCCGGTCCTTCAAAACAGCGATCCGGAAAGCATCTGGATGCGAGAGATACTGTTGCAGGAGGCGGCTCGGATGACATCTGCGAGTGATGACTGCTCCATGATATACGCTTCAGAACAGGCGGACACTGAAGGACGCCTGACGAGGGTTGCCTCGCGACTATCGTGATTCAAGAACGTGCACGCCCCTATATCCGGCTGCATGTCTCTACAGCCGCACTTTAGACTTCTCCTGATCTAACTCGTTCTTGGATCATCAACGTCCAGCGGCTTCGCTGCCAACGGCAATCATGACGTTGTCGCGAGATTTGCAAGTTGGCATCCCATCCGACGTGATGGTGACGGTTCGAGTCACCTGTTGCGTTGTTTCAAAGGGCCCACCCACACGTCAGAAGCGGCGCACCAAGCGCTCGATACATTGTACGAGCCAGGCCCCGCCTTTGAGCGCGACCTCACGCAGCGGCGTCGTGTACGTGAGCAAGATCGGCTCGGGGCTCGCGCCGTCCGCGCTCAGAGCCAGTCGTGCTCCTAATGCGCGGAGCCGATTCGCTCGCCGACCCGCACGTGACGCGCGGCCAGCGCGCCGAGCGATTGTACAGATGACGGGAATCGCTCGTGCGATATTGCAAAACACCGGGCGCCTGTGTTGCCGTGTCGCATCAGCTTAAAGCGCCCTGCATGTTTATCGCTCTACGCCGCTGATCTGACTTGTTTTGGCCCTACCGCGGCCAAACGTCTTGACGACGTGCGCTGCCTTGGCGCAATGACAAACAAGGAGCCGACCGTTGGAACAGTACAGCGGCGTATTCGATCCGGAAGAACTCTCTGCCTTAGGAAGCCTCTTTGATGGCGCAATCAATGCGTTACCGCCGTCGATGCGAACGCCTGAAAATCGAACGGCAGTCGCCAAACTCATCTTGGATAGTACAGAGAGCGGCGCGTCTAGGCTGGCATGCCTGATGAACTTGTTGATCACCATTTCACCTAAGGGTTGATCGCCAACCATTCTGAGGATAGTCACCATCTCTTACGCTGGAATGGAAGACGATCCAGCTAGAGCTTTGAAATAGCTTGAATCATACGTGACGTCAGGTTGTAGGCTTTGAAATTGAACAACATGAGCAAAGCTACACCACGAAGGCGTCGATGGCGCATTGGCGAACTTGCAGAGGCGACCGGAGTGACGGTACGCACGCTGCATCATTACGAACATACCGGGCTCTTGGCCGCATCGGAGCGTACAGATGGCGGTCACCGGATGTACGATCGTGAAAGCGTCCAACGGGTTCATCAGATTCGCGCGCTACGTGAGCTTGGCTTCTCCCTTCACGAGATACGCAAGGCGATGGAGGGCACGACTTCACTCATTGATCTGCTGCGCACACATTTGGAGCGGATAGAACTTCAAGTCGCTCGAGCGACCCTGTTGCGAGATCGTTTACGCGACATGACGACAGGCAGTGAGATCCAGGTAAGTGTAGATGAGCTGCCTGCCACCCTGGATGCGATGTCTAAGGTCCAGACGCGTAGTCAGACGTCGTCCCGGTGTACGTGCAAATTGGCTGTAGAGCGCGAGGAGCGGTGGCGGCGAATCCGCGACGAACTGCGTGATTGCATGGATCGGGGCGAACACCCTTGCGGTGAGCGAGCGAAAGCTGTGGCGGTTGCAGCGCGGCTGCTGATCAGGGAAATCGCCGGAGCCGATTCGCGCGTTTCGACGATCCTGAAGGTCCTTGCGCGGTTGAGTGCCCCGCGCAGTCTGGCTGGTTGGGATCCTACTCTCATGCAGTATCTCGACCTAGCCCTTGCCGGGCTGGAGGATCAGCCGTACTGACGGCTTGGGCGCAGGCACGCGCGCAGCATCTCGCGGATCTTTCCGCCGAAGCCATGGTTGGATAGTTTCTCACAAAGGGGCTTGAACCGCACGTAACGTCAAATTGTAGGCTCTACCGTGGTCGCGGTGTGGCCAGCTGACGCGCATGACTCCGCGTGACAGAAGAAACCGCATCGAGGCTGGACGCAAGTCGAACCGCGAGCGCTGGCGGTGCACTTCAGCTGGGAATTGGAGCTCTACAATGTTGGGTCGGTGTTACGCTTTAGCTGCCAGTGCAGCACTAGTCTTCTGCGCCGCCGGCTCGACTACGCGCGCCTCCGACGTCAATATTGCCGTGGCTGGTCCCATGAGCGGAAGCAGCGCAGCGTTTGGCGCACAAATGCGCGGTGGAGCGGCGGCCGCCGTCGAGGCTTTGAACGCCTCGGGCACACTTCCCGATACCAAGCTGATATTGACCGTCGTCGATGACGCTTGCGATCCAAAGCAGGCCGTCGCAGTTGCGAATAAGCTCACAACCGAGCGCGTCAGGCTGGTCGTTGGTCATTTTTGTTCTTCTTCGTCGATTCCGGCCTCCGACGTCTACGACGAAGCAGGCATCATTCAAATGTCACCTGGCTCGACAAATCCTCAGCTGACAGAACGTGGCCTTAAGATGGTGTTTCGGATTTGCGGCCGTGACGACCAACAGGGTCTCGTTGCAGCTGAGTACATTCACGCAAATCACCATAACGAGACGATCGCAGTGCTCGACGACAAGAGCACGGCGGGTAAGGGCATTGCCGACGTGGTTGCGGCACAGCTTCAGAAATCCGGCGAGCACGTCATTCGAAAAAGCTATATAGCCGGCGAAAAGGATTACGCAGCACTGGTCTCAAGAATGAAGAAAGATGGGGTGCGGGTCGCCTATATCGGCGGCTATCATACCGAAATTGGACTGATCGTACGCCAGGCGTCAGAAGCAGGTGCTGGCCTCATCGTCATGGCAAACGATCCCCTGATGACCTCTGAATTCTGGGCCATTACCAGCAGTGCGGGAAATGGCACATTGTTCACCTTCATGCCCGACCCCGTCAAGAATGCCAAAGCGGCCGGCATCGTGGCCAGACTCAACGCTGCCAACCTATCAGCCGAAGGATACACGCTTTACGCCTATGCAGCAGTCCAAGCATGGGCAGAGGCGGTGAAGCGGGTCAGCTCTCTCGATGCTCGACGAGTGGCTAGCGCACTTCGCTCGCGGCCGATCGATACCGTGATCGGCCCAATACTGTTTGATCTTAAAGGAGACAACGCGGCTCCTGGATTTCTCGTTTACCGCTGGCGCGACGGGCATGTTGAAGCCGTCGAGCAGGACTGGTCGGGGACGACGCGTAACCTCCCACAATTCAACCCGTGATACAGAAAATGAAACGCCCTCATGACCTTGGTGCAGCCCTACTCGCGTGCACTCTTATACTCGCGGTTTTCGGAGCTTTTTTGGCGTTCGCTGCAGCGCTGGCAGAACTGCCTGACGTCGATCCACTGGGAGATGAGTTGCGTCCGATGATAAAAAAGTAGTGCTTGTGCAAACCCTCAGTGTTGCACGACCACCTTGGCAGGCATGTCT
Source organism: Bradyrhizobium ferriligni (assembly GCF_056837965.1). Taxonomy (NCBI): domain Bacteria; kingdom Pseudomonadati; phylum Pseudomonadota; class Alphaproteobacteria; order Hyphomicrobiales; family Nitrobacteraceae; genus Bradyrhizobium; species Bradyrhizobium ferriligni. Next base: position 141,062 of record NZ_JBXEJO010000006.1, on the reverse strand, counting down.
TGATCAGTTCGAGTTTGCTCTTTTTGGCTCACCGGCTCCTCCTCAAGTAGATCTCTACGCCGTCTGCAACGGCTCGGCGGCATCAAGTGTGGTTCCTTCCCACAACGTAGCCATGGAACTCAATTTGCAACGGCAATTTGCACCATCGAGCCGGCATACCGACAGATGCGCATGCACGCTGCACTCTATGAGCAGTCGCGCGCCGCGCGAGGTCCTGCGAACAGCACACGGCAAGACGACCAATTGGCCCTCCGGCCGAATCGCTCTCCACGTGACTTGCGTTGCCATCAATGGGCTCCCATTCCCGCTCTCCGCCGCCGCACTGGAAGGCTCGTTACCGTCCTCGCACAGCAATGCCGACATGCAAGGAAAAGCTCCACCTTGGAGCGATCCGCCGTCAGGCCGGCCGCCGCGACATGCTAATGGGCGGGCTACATGCGAGCCAGAATATGCTCGACATCAATGTGATCAGCCATGCCATCGGCGTCCGCATCTTTGGGCGCCGTTATGCCTTCGCGGACAACCTTCGGCCTGTCGGGCCTGAAAGGCAGGAAGTTGCAGCCGACTTCGCTGAACTTGACCCTTCTGGAGTCCCCTCCGCCCCAAGCGTCGTGCTGGCGCGTGGCAGCTGACCTCTTATTGGCAATTTTCTCCAGCTGGCGTGCAAGTCCTCCCCCGAGAAGGGCGGACGGATGAAGCGACCGAGATTCACGGAAGAGCACATTATCGCGATACTGAGGGAGCATGAGGCTGGCGCGAAAGCGGCCGATCTAGCTCGTAGGCACAGGATCTCTGAAGCGGCGATCTACAATTGGAAAGCCAAATTTGGCGGCTTGGACGTTCCTGCGGCCAAGCGATTGAGGGCCCTGGAAGAGGAAAACGTGAAGCTAAAGATGCTTCTGGTGGAGCACATGCTCGGTGTGGCGGCCCTGCGCGAGCTCCTGTCAAAGTAGTGATCAGACCGCCATTTGCAGATTCTCATGAGCTGATCACATCGTGCAAGCTCAGGCGGCACCCACCGAAGAGATAAAAGCAGTCGAATAACGAACGATCCGTCTTTGAGACCGACGGCATCAGGCAACTGGGACTTCTGTTCCACAAACGGAGATGATCAAGTGAAAAGCACCCCTCCTTCCAGACTAACCTGCGGCATTTTCGACCATTTGGACGACGACGGCCGCGATGTCGCACGACAATACGAAGACCGCCTCAAGTTGGCGGAGGTGTGTGATTCTCTGGGGTTTTACGCTTATCACCTAGCCGAGCATCACTGCACCCCACATGGCAGAGGGCCGTCGCCAAATCTGTTTTTATCCAGCGTCGCGCAGCGCACCCAGAGACTGCGCGTTGGTCCGCTGGTCCTGTTGCTCAACCTCTATCATCCTTTGCGCGCATTCGAAGAGATCTGCATGCTTGACCAATTGAGCGGCGGCAGGCTCGAGCTCGGTATCGGACGTGGCTCTCTGCCGACCGAATGGGGCTATTTCGGCATCAGCGCGGACGCGGCGCGCGAGCGTTATGAGGAAGCCAGCGAAATCCTGAATGCCGCGTTGAAGGGACATACGCTATCCTATCAGGGACGATTTTTTGACCTGAGTGAGATACCGTTGACCATAAGGCCTCACCAGCGTCCGTATCCGCCGACCTGGATCACGAGCAACCGGGCCGAGTCGGTGGAGTGGGCCGCCGCTAATGGCGCCAATCTGGCGTGCCAAGGCCGCTCCTCTGCTGTTCGAAACACTACGAACGCGTTCCGCTCGCATCGGGCGCGCCTGACAGACGCCGACGATCGGGAGCCGTTTCTTGGTCTGCTCCGCATGGTCGTGATTGCGCAGTCTGACCGAGACGCGCATGCGGCAGCGGAAAGCGCCTATCAGCGATGGCTCGAGAGCTTTAAATTTGTTTACGAGCTGAACGCCATTCCGACACCACCTACTCTGCCGCTGACCTTCGACGCAGCGCTCGAGAACGAATTGTGCGTCGTCGGAGCGCCAGCTTCCGTCCGACAGCTCCTTCTTAACCACATGGAGGAAGCAGGCGCCAACTACCTACTTTGCCAGCTTGCATTTGGGGACCTTCCGCTGGAAACTTCTCTATACACCGCAACCACAATCAGATCCGAGATCATCGCCAGCTTTGGCTGACAATGACGATCCGATTTTGGCACCTCAGACAGGCAGCGCGTCGCGACCTCCATCTATGATTGGCCGTCCGGCCGCCCCCGCATATCTAGGGCCTCCTGCCTTACTCAGCAGGAGGTCCAAAGACCGATGAGAACTGAATCTCCTCGATCACCATCGTGGTGCCCTCCCGGCCGATCTCGTCGGCGGTGACGTGCACTGATTTGGAGAGCGGCTGCATGTCAAGCCAACTCTATTCATATGCCGCTGGCCGCATGCATCATCCAGGGCAGGCGGATCTCGATAGCGCCCTATCCGCGAGTTGGATGCATCCCATCAAAACTTTCGATTTTACCGTTCTTAACCAAATACCCCATAGTCAATCGCCGATTTTCGGAAAGCGCCCTCCGCGAACCACGTGTGAAAATGACTCCAATTTGCTTCGAGCATAGTCGCAGGGCATCTTCAGCCACGCGTACCTGCATCCGCAATGGGACTTCCCCGTCGTGCAACTCGCGGCACGTGCCACCCGGTTATAGTCGGATGACGTTTCGCAGCGTCCCACGCGCAATCTACCGCGTAGTCGCCGACCATATTGTCGTCATTCTAAAGGCGCTGCAGGAGATTGGATCTCACGTACTCTTGTCGGTTGGGGTCCATGCGCGCGCCGGCTAGACTTCGGACAAGCGAGGCGCGCCCTAGGCCACGGCAACCCGGATTTGTCGCAGTGAACCGCTTGCCCACACCGTCACGCTGGCGCTACGAGGGCCTTGAGGAAATACCTGGCTGTCAGCTATCTGATCAGTCCATTTGCAGGACATATTTCTCCTGTCACGCGGAGACACTGCTGCCGACTTGCGAGGCTTCGCGCTGTTACTGCGCGCGCGCCTACGTCATCGCGGTCGGGGATTCTCACTCCGCTCGCGCCCTCGGTGCTACTCGGCGCCGTCCGCCTGCAGCTGCTTCCTGCACACCTGCACCGCAGTCATCTCATTCCATGGATTGCTCGCGACTGACTGCACGCGCGCATAGCTTTCTGCAGCTGCAATTCGTTCCAGCCACGGCAGCCCCGCGAACGGGGCAAGCTACGCACCTCATTACTTAGTCTACCCTGCTTTTCAATTACTCTGGAGCAACACCGTGGAACTCGACCCTTCCAATTCACGCATTCAAGACCTGAAGCACCGCATCGACCTGCAACTCGACATCGTTGCCGCCCTCATCGGCGAAGAAGGTGACGCCCTCGACGCGGTCCGGCTGCTTAATGCACTCACAAACGAAATGATAAATGCGGAGCTTACGCTCGGTCAGCTCAGCCATTCGAGGAACGGTGGCCGCCCTGGCGACGGACAAACAGCTCGAATGTCGGCAGACGGCGGCGTCTATCACCCAGAGGACCTTCTGGTTTTGGGCCGGCTTTTCGATCAAGCAGTGGCGGCTTTACCCGAGGCTCTGCGCACGCCCGCCAACCGAACTAAGATCGCAACGTTGATTTTGTCGCGTGCCGGGGGGTGACGTTCGATTGCGTGTTCTCCACCCCGTTGACGACGCGCTGAACATCAATCATGGCTGGGCCGTCGGCGCGCTGCGGTTTTACGCGCCGGGTACCGCGGCAGGGCTCAGGATTGATTGGGCTTATTGTCTCGCGAGCGCGTCGCTTTCGTTTCCCTGACATATTGCGGCCGTCCCCATCACTGCGAAGTGCGCACGGATGCTATCGCGCCGAGACGACACGATTGACTCTCAATTCAGCTGGACCTTCTCGTCTCAAGTACTTCACAGCTGTCTTATATGCCGCAGCTAATTTCTACAATCATAGCGAATGAATGCGAATCAACATATGCGGCGAAGCACAGGCTCCGTTGCCTCGTCCAATCCAATGTTTGACGACGTGGACCCCAATGGTCCGGCGCTGGTGTTGCGGCAACACTCTTGCGTCCCGCAACGCACTACATCCCGTGCGGAACGACACCATAGAGATCATCGCAATCGCCCTGCATCTCTCACCGACTTCTCTACTGCACTCCAGTTGAAGCAAAATGTCACACCAGGGCATTCGCACGGATCGAGCAACGGAAAGACGACCACGCCGTCGACATATGTCAGAACGTCAACAAGCAACGTCCGGAATATGTCAAGCGCTTTGAAGGTAAATCGTACAGAACGGACAATACTTTGGTCCTACCGCTTCGTTTTTTGAGGCTACGAATGTGGGAAAGGTTTCGTCCGCTACGGCCGTGGCGCCGACCAATATGGATCGCGCTGCTTGTTTTTTCAGAATCGTTTGAATTGAGCTTGGCATTACCTCGTTCGGTCATCCGCGCTTCAATAAGCGTCTATATAAATCTGATTGAAGCGTCGAGAGTTGCTTGATGCGCGAGCGCGCCGGCGGACCGATCTCTAGCCTGCTTGATAGGCCACCGGGCGCTCGGTGCTTCGAACCCGCTACTTCTTCGCGTTCAAGATATCGATTGGAGTTTGAGATGGATCAGATCTCATCCGAGCAGATGCAGGCGCCGGAAGCTCTCGCGAGCGTCGCATTTGACAAGGCGTGGCGCTTTGTCGAGAAGGATCCGCTGCTGGCACATAATCACAAGACAGTGCTTCATAACCGATTGCGAGCGTCCCTGGAGTATTCGATAAGGAACGGCGAACGGAATACCTTGCATCTGGCGAACGAGGCGATACGCAAATTGCGCGCGGAACTGGCAGCCTCAACCAAGCAGCAAGATCGCTCCGCGACAAGAACGATCAGCAATGTCACGGCCCGCCCGCCGTCTTAGGTAGCAGCTGAGCATTCTCGATATACCGTTGTCGAATTATCTCTCCACGACCATTCTGCGCCGAACCGCATTCTCAACCAATGTAGCTCCAAGCGCTGGACCAGTCGGCTAGAGTCAGAGCAAACGGCGACGAGCCGGGACAAGCTCGCTCTTCCTTGGCACTTGTGCATACAAAGATTTCATGCCCTACACTCGAAACGAGCTTGTACAGCTTCAGCGTAATGCCTCGTTTAGCGCGGCCGCATTCGCAAGGGCGGAGCAAAATAGCTACTAGGCCAGCCACGCCGCGCTTTTATGATTTTCCTCGGGTGCACAGAGGCCGTCGCGCATCGTGCAAGAGTTGCGGTCGCCGCGGTCGAGCCAGACCAGTCGTGGATTTAGCGGGTTTGCCGAAACCCACATACGGTTCCGTCATATCGTCGGTCATCACCCACGGATCATTTTCGATGAAACAATACGTTGGCCGGTCCATTGCCTTTCATTCATTCGGGGTTGCGTGCTTCGGTTTGACGTTCGCTCATTTTGCGCGCCTCTCGGATCAGGGGAGTGTGACGGCGATGGATATGCGCTGGACAATCTCACGCAGCGTTCGATTCAACCCATTTCTTGCGAAACAATGTTGTGCTGCAGTTACAGCAATTCGCGACGATGTTGTTAAGACGCATAGCGCCGGGGGGCATCAAAAGGAACAACACTCGAATGAAGAATTTGCTGATTCTGACTGCATGCATCGGCGCACTCGCTGCGGCCGCTCCCGCATTAGGCGCGGACTTTGCCGCGCAACCCCTCAACGTCAAGGCGCCTCCGCTGCCGGTTGCAGTCCCAATTACCGACTGGACCGGCTACTATGTCGGTATCAATGGCGGCTGGGGATCGAGCCGCAATTGCTGGGATTTCAATGGCGTCACTCCCGAGGGCTGCCATAATTCGGCTGGAGCCACTATCGGTGGCCAGATTGGCTATCGTTGGCAGATCTTCAATACGGTCTACGGCATCGAAGGTCAGGGCAACTGGGCCGATTTCAGCGGCTCAAATGTCAGCACCGCCTTCCCCGCAGACGTCATTGGCACCAAGACGGATGCGTTCGGCTTGCTCACCGGTCACATCGGCTACGCGTTCAATGCCGTTCTGCTCTACGCTAAGGGCGGTGCTGCGGTGACCAGCAACACCTATCACATCAATTCAGTGACTACTGGAGCCAGGATTACCAGGAACGACGACGTGCGTTGGGGTGGTGCACTAGGCGCGGGAGTCGAAGTCAGCCTCACGCCGACCTGGTCGGCTGGCGTTGAGTATGACCACTTGTTCATGCAGGGCAGCAGCGTGCTCTTCCCAACAACCGGCGTCGGCGATCGCGTCCACCAAGACGTCGATCTCATCTCGGCACGGCTCAATTACAAGTTCAGCCCGGCGTTTGGCAGATAGTGATATCCACACGCTTGTGGCGTCGAACCGAGATCCCCGACCATCGGCCGGGGGTTCTTTCTTCAAGTGCTTTTAACCAACAAGCAGACCTGCCGGATTTTTCGAAGCACCAGCTGTGCTAGCTGGATCATGGGCCGGATGAGACGCATCGCCGTGCTCCAACCCTCGTTGCGGAGCTCCGACTCGACGCGACGAGGGGTTGCGACCGCTTACCTCAACGGAAGCGCTGTCGCTGCATTTCAGTAAAAATGGCCCGCGCAAACACTTGCTGGAAGCCGGGAGCAACAATTAGCCGTTGGCGCTTGCTTCCCATTCGGGTGAGCGATTCAAAGAACATTGAGACGAATCGCCATAACGATTGCCTGGATCCGGCTGGTCGCCCCCAACTTTCGCATCGCATTCTTGATATGGAAATTGACGGTATTCTCGCTGATCTCCAAGATTTTTCCAATTTCCCATGACGATTTTCCCTCCGCCACCCACCGCATGCAACTGATCTCGCGCTGCGACAGAGCCACTTTTTTCTCCCCGCCATTATTGCAGGGACGTGCGATCTCGCCATAGGCGCTATGAAAGAGCGACGCCAAGGCGTTGAGATGGCCGATGCGGTCCTGAGGATCAACGTCGTCGGATGGAGATGCAAACGACACCACCGATACTCGGCCCTGCGGCCCAAACAACGGCACGCTCATACCGTGCTTCAAGCCGGCCTCTCTGGCCTCGTCCAGCACCCGTCTCTCATCGGGTTGAAGTTGATAGTGATCGGCGAGTTGATCCCATAGAAACGGTCGGGAGAGCATCGGCGTGCGCCGTACCACCGGATCGATGGTGTGATACTTGCGTTTGAAGTATCGGTCGCACCATTCTGGCGGCCACTTCACGGCCACGGTTGGGGGCGGATATTCCGCCAGGCGAAGTGGCTCAACGAAGTTGAGGGCGCCATAAGCAACTTCACTGAACCCCTCCTCGCTGGCGCAGTTTACAAGGAGCTCGAACAGTGCTCTGAGCGAATGCGTCTGGTTTGCGCATTCTGTGAAGCTAAAATGATCCATGATCGGCGGCTCAGGAGGCCGATCAAGATCGGTGTCGCTGCGTTCGATTGCGCTTGTTTCAGGCGGAGCCACGTTGCATTCCATGGCCTGAACTCCCGGGTTTGCTCTTTGAGAAGTCTGGAGCGCCCGCATGCTGCCCAGACGCCATTTCGAATTCGGTGCCCTGCCGCCCACTGCCGCGGCATGATCGTCTCCATCAGACAGCCGAGGCGCCGCCGCTATCCTGTGTCTGAAGCCGAACAACGCGGCGCAACCGTAGCGCCGATGCCCTCCAATATGATCTACCCGGCTTGCCAGTGACGCGCTGGCAATCTAGGGGTCGCCGCAGGGTCGGCCACTTTGATTGGCCTGCGCTCTCGATTCCTGACGCCCGCTGGCCCAGAACCGTCCGAGGGCGGGTTTGGCCGGCGTGCGCTGCTCGCGGATTTGAGAAAATGCGGCTGGGCTAACGGTTCAGCCGGCGATGCGAACCAATCGGTTGCGGCGTCAGCATAGGATCGTGCGAAATCCAGGTCCGGCCCGAATGAAGCTTCTCTGCATGTCAAAGCCGAGCACGAGCAGACTATGGGCACCGAGCTTCCTGAACGAGGTGAGCCAGAGCACGCCGACCCGCACGCCGGTGCCGGGTTCCAACTGCGTAATGTCACCGTCGATGCTCTGCTTGCCGCCAAAGGTGGGAGGGGCGTCATTTTTCTTCCTCCTCTTGCGGATTAGCATCGCCAGCACTTGGCCGATCCTGTACTCCGCCGCGGCGTCGAGCACGCGATCGATAAGCAACATGCAACAGAAACCGCAAAAGGTAACGACCTAACATCAATGCGCGGTCACTGCGGGGCGCTGGCGCGCAGGTCCGGCGCGAATAAATCGAAAGGGCGAATAGAAGTGGCGTCAACGATGCAACGAGAGATACGCGATGTCGCGAGAGCTTCTTGACGCAGAGGACACGTTGCATGCGCATCTCCAGAAGGGAGAGGACTTGGGATCTGACCAGCAAGTGTCATACCAATTTTTGTGTTTGCACAATCAATCGTGGAAACAAGGGCTTGGCAAACGGGCCATTCCTGTGCATGGCGCAATGAAGCAATAGCGACATCGGGAGGAAGCGCGACAGCACCATTTGCGCGAGCCACGGCACTAATTGATCCAGGTCAAAAAGAATGCCGTTCTCGCGACGGCAGCAGCCAATTTCTGACCTGAACGCACGGAGACCGGCCGATCCGAGAGGGAGGACAAAGGCGGGTCCGATCGCCGGCAACCGACCCAGCATGTGTAATGGCTCGGACTTCAACCGTGGACGTCAGGCGAGGCCGGGAGTAATGCCTACCCGACATGCGTTGTCCATCCACCGGTGGCTGCCAACGTCTTGCGCAGTCCAGTCAACTACCAACCTTGGCAATTGAGGGAGATGATCGTCACATGGCAATCGTCATGCAATTTGGACTGACTGTCGATCCGGTCGCGCATCCTGACTAAACTCTCGGAATTCAAAGCAACAACCCGACGAGAAAGACAATTGCGCCTCGCTTCGGGAGGGCATCCTTGATGCGGTTCGCAACCAAGGCGAAGGGCCTCGCCAAAGCCGGTGAACTATGTTTTCCCTGGTCCTGGCGATCATCTCACTGCTCTATACGACCGTTGGCCAGGCGGGGGGTACTGCATTCCTGGCGCTAATGGCTTTTTCTGCTCTGCCATCGACAGAGATGCGCCCGACGGCGCTTGGTCTCAACATCGTTGTCGCGACTTACTCTACATGGGTCTTCAACCGCAACAAAGTCGTTGACTGGAAAATGCTGCGTCCGCTTCTGCTTTCATCGACGCCGGCGGCATTTGCCGGCGGCCTTATGGTGCTAGGAGAAGACATTTATAAGACGCTGACCGGGGTCGTCCTTCTGCTGGCAGCAGCCGTGATGATCGTGCGGGGCGGAGGCGCCGCCGATCGCATTCACGAAAGTCCGCTCTGGGGAACGGTGAGCATTGGAGCGGCCATTGGCCTGCTTTCCGGCCTGACCGGCGTCGGCGGCGCAGTGTTCCTCGCTCCGACGCTCATCACCCTGAATTGGGCGTCGCCGAAGCAGACCGCTGCGCTGTCGCCCCCTTTTATTCTGGCTAATTCCACAATCGGCTTCGTTGGAGCTCTTTTCGCTGGTCAATTTCCGTCTTCGTATTTTGGGCTTTACGCAGTCGCCGCACTGGGGGGCGCCGTCGTGGGCACGATGATCGGCCTGAAATGGATGAGTCAGACAACTGTCAGGTTCATCCTCGTGGCGGTTCTATTCGTTGCCGGCATTCAATTGGTTCGCGCTTGATTGCGCAGCTGAAGCGCGACCAATGAGGACCTGAACTGCATAATCTTACGAAGATTGATAAACGGCAACCACGACGCCAAAAACAAGCGACATTAAGCGCTGAGGCGGAACAGAACCGTATCGTCAGATAGCGACTGCGTGTGAGAAGCTCGTCGGGCTCGCATCCGGGATTAGCAAAGCCTGACACTTCGTCGTGAATTGGTGACCTGCTTGTACTCGGCGATGGGACGACGCCGAGCCAAGGCGCCCCGACGCACTTTGCCGGGGTTGGAAGTGCGCCGGGTCCGCCCCAACATCATCAGTACATCCGTGACGATGCTTGCGGCAATGAGACAAGCAGCGTGGCGGAATTGAGGCCCATGCATATTTTTCAGCTTGGCGTCTTAAATGCTTTTGTACGCGGCTCCAAGGGACTTGAATCTCACGTAGCGTCAAGTTGTACGATCTCGCATTTGTCGCGCCTCATCTAATGCGCAACTTCTTGTCCATGGTTCGCCGGCCGAACGCGTCCTGCTCATGGCATTTATCTAAGAGGTGCAGCTTATAGCGAAGGTGAGCGACGAGAAGCCACTCGCCTATCGGACCTGCAATGGATGTAATTTGCCTCGCGGTGATGGTTCGAGATGGTGGATCACATCCATGCTATGCTTATGGGAGAAGTTTATATCTTCGCACGACACGCCAATGATGCGCCACCTGTTCCTGTGTCGCGCGCTCGTCCCTGGATACCCTCTCACGCCACGTCAGTCCCCAGGCAGCGATATCGAGAACGGAATTTCGATTTTGAAAGGTTCGGACCAGTTGACGTAACTCAAAGACACAGGAGGACGCATCGGTCAGCTTTGCGACCATATGATCATGGGAAGCCAAGCCTTGCAGACCGCACTCCTGAACAAATATTGCGATGCTCGCCTGCCTTGGTACACCATTTACCCAACTGTACCGGATTTCTCCACAACGATCGACGCCAAGACTAGTCAGACCTGGTTGAAGCGGCTGCCGGCCGGCGAACCTGTATCGCTCTATCTCCACGTTCCGTTCTGCCGGTCGATCTGCTGGTACTGCGGTTTTCCCACAGCCCGCACTCGCAGCGAACGGCCGATGCGCAATTACTTGACGTCGCTGCGGGAGGAGATTCGTTTGGTTGCAGAGCAACTGCCGCGCGCCTTGCCCGTCAACGACGTGCATTTCGGCGGCGGAACGCCGACCAGCATTGCGGCGGCCGATTTCCTAGCTCTGATGGAGTTCTTACGCCGCTATTTTGCCCTCAGCACATCGGCCAGCGTCGCCATCGAGATCGACCCGCGCGCGTTCACGACCGAAATGGCGGAAAGCTTAGGGGCAGCCGGGGTCAACCGAGCAAGCATCGGCGTGCAAAGCTTCGACCCCGAGGTTCAAAGGGCGGTCAACCGCCTTCAGAGTGAAACGCAGACGGCTTCTGCTGTCGAAAGTCTTCGCCTGCACGGAATAAGCCGCGTCAACTTTGACCTGCTTTTCGGACTACCGCACCAGACGGTGCAGTCCTGTGTGAACTCGGCAAGGACGGCAGTGGCCATGCGACCCGACCGGCTTGCGGTTTTCGGTTATGCGCACGTGCCCTCCTATATGAAACGTCAGCGCCAGATCGATGAGACGGCACTGCCGGACAATGTTGCCCGCGCCGAGCAAGCTGTGGCCATGGCGGAAACGTTGGTGTCTGCCGGTTACCGCCAAATCGGGCTCGACCATTTCGCCTTGCCGGACGACGAGCTCACGCTGGCACAAAAGGCTGGGCGGCTGCGCCGCAACTCGCTGGGTTATTCGGCTGATACCTGCGAGACCGTGATCGGCCTTGGGCCATCAGCCATCGGCCGTCTCCGTGACGGGCACGTCCAGAACGAGCCACAAACCGCTATTTACAGACGGCATATCAGAGCTGGCCGTCTGGCAACGTCGAAGGGCTGCTGTCTCACTGAGGAAGATCGGCTGCGGGCTGCAATTATCGAGCGCTTGATGTGCGATCTGCAGGCCGACGTGCCGGCACTCTGTGCTGCCCACGGATTTGATCCGATCGCGTTTCTCGAATCAGCCGACCGCTTGGAAATGCTCACTGAGGACGGGATAGTGGAGATCCGGTCCGGCTTCATCCGCGTCAAGCCCGAATACCGTTTTGTCGTGCGCGCTGTCGCTGCCGCATTCGACGCGCATCTCGACCGCACACCCTACTAAGCCACGCATCGAGCACGGTTTCGACGCATCACAACGCTGCTTGCGCATGACTGATCGAACAAGCGCAGGGTAATGCTGCCGATTGCATGCGGATCGCCTCGGCGAGCGTGACTTTTGGGGACGAGGCCGCGTTCGTAGGCTTCGGCAATCTATCGCAACAAGCCACTTTGCGAGCGTCGGTTGACTCCGCGAGCGCAGCCAAAAGAGCCGGCCACGCCTCGAACGGCATTAACCTGTCAAGGCTCCCCCATCTTCTGCCCCGCGATCACTGGCGCACCTCCGACGGAAACAGGCCCTTGTGGCTTGGACCGCTCGACGCGCCTCTCGGCGCGCTTCTTGGCCGGACTCGAAGCAGCTTGTAGGGGCGACGAAGAAGTGACGGAAGAAGCAGGAGACACAGGTGCTGGATTCTGCAAGGAATCAATCCGCGAAGCCAGCACCGTGAACTGCTCTAGGATCTCGTTGAGGCCCTTGCGCTGAGCATCGATGTGCCGGCTCAGCTCTGCAATATCATCGCTCACCTTCTCCTGCGCCCAGCGTATCTCGGTCAGGGATGTCCTGTCCTCCGCTGACAGGCCCATTGCGGAATTTGCGGGCCCGGCCGCCGGTGTCTCGACAAACCCTGCGAGGCTGCCGCCAAGTTGGGCTGCCGCCGCATACAAGCCGACAAGGACAAGAAGAAACACCAAACCCCAGCGAGTGCGCCACGACGAGCCATATAAGAGCGGCCGCAGGTCCGAAGTGGCCGCCTGATCAACCATCTCCATCGTCCCTTGCCCGACTCCCCGTTTCGATAGGCTTGTTTGGTTGACGCGAGTGCTCGCGATACTCACGCATCCCCCAGGGAGCTGCAGCCGTCCCGATGACATTCTTCAACTCGCCGACCATTTGCCCCTTGGCGCCAATGAAGCGGTTCGTCTTGACCAAGGCAAAGCGAGCACCCTACGCGGAACTTCCGCCATCATAGGGCTGGCGGTAGGCAAAAGTTCTCGTCTTCCTCGGCCATGGTGCAGCATTTCGCATCATAGTAGAACCTTGCAGATTTTTTAACCTGCCGGCGCCTGATGCGAACCGGCTGTTATTTCCTTCAACGCCGAGCTCTCGGCTTTCCGCGCAGCCGAGACCGGCAACTCCGCGGCGCTACGGAAAAGGCGCTCGAGCAGGCCATTGGAGCGCCAAGTGTTGAGCATGGCCAACTACCAATCCTGGCAGGTTGATCGAGACGACGGACACATGCCAAGCGTGCCCACGAAAGCTACGCGTCACAGCTAGGAACTCGGAATGCACCACAGATTTGGCCGTGCCGATGGAGCGGACGGAATTAGCGACTGCTCGGCCACAGCCACCGAAGCAGCTCGAAACCTGATTCTCCCGCTCTTCTGGGCCTTCATCGTGGACGGTGTGACGCGATCGCTGCGCGAACAGATTCCAAGGCTCTCTGGAATTCGCGGTCGTCGATCGCTTCGTCCTTGGCAGACCACAATACCAAGACAGCTTCGCGAAGCCACGGCTCCGGTTTGGCTGGCATTGCATTCCGGTGGCGGCCACTTCGTCGAAAACGGCATCTTCGAACAAAATGCTCGGCTCGGCTGCAATCCTCTACCCGCTGGTGGATCAACGTCGAGGTTCGAAATGTCTTGGCGGCGAGGACGGCTGCGGCTCCGCGCGCTCGCGGCCAACGGTTCTCGGCCAGCCAGCAAGCGCTGCTCACTCTCGGCAAATCGGGCCTGATGCACACGCAAGGTGCAGACCAGATCGTGCTCGCGCTTACGGGCAACCAGTCAGCAGGTCTAGTGAATCTCGCTGGGATAGACGTCCTGCTCATGAGGTCGTCCTCTCGTCCCCAGACGCCAAGGCTCGGGAGGTCCGTTCAGGACCAGTGAGGCCAACTTCCAATCCATTCATGGGTCGCAAAACAAGGATGCGAAACTACACTGTGTGTGATTGCTTTGTTGCGGCGACGACGCCTCGGACATCTTCGGCTACCACAGCACTTGCCTGCAGCTTGCGATCAGACAAGCCGCAACGGCGACTTGGCGTTGCGCTTTCGCTCGCGGCTTGTTTGGTCGGCCCGCCCGTTTTGGCACAAACTGCCGGTGAGCCTGTCCCCAGGAGCAACGCTGCGGAGCAAGCCACCAAGAGAACAACGCCGACGCGGCCCGATATGGCCACAAAGCTTCGGATCGGCGTGGTCAATCAGCCAATTCGACTTCATGCCTCGGCGCTGGCATCAGCTCCCAACTTGCCTCTCATAAAGCGCGGCAGCGCCGGTCGGATTGCTCAGACGCAAACGCGAAAGACGATCGACCCCTTCGCACGCTTTGATGCTTTCAGAGAAAAGGGGATCTGGCTCAACATACCCGGCCCCGCTGATACGATTGATCAGGACAAGAATGGCGTTAGGTCCGCACTGGCAGACGTCGGCATCGGCTATATCGGCTGGACGCACAACACTTTTGCAAACAACCAGCTGCCGAATGCAGCCAGAAGCAGCATCGCCAACCAGCTCTATATGGGGCAGAATCCGACGTTTGCTACGGCGAACTTCGTGATCGTCACATATGATCTCAGCCGGTTTGGCATTCCCGACGGACAGATTGTCGTTGGAGCCGAGCAGCAATACTGGACATGGAAGCGACCTGGACCAGATCGAGTAGGATTGAATACACTCGCCTACTATCAAACGTTCCTCGATAGGAAATTCGAACTCAAACTTGGCTATCTCAGAAATGCGAATGAGTTCACCGGCACATTGTTTGGAGGAATTTCAGGATCAAACATGTTTGCCCTGTTCCAGGCAGGGATGAGCACCAACGCCGCGCCGACGCCCGCCGCCAACCTGAAGTACAATTTTGATGATCACTTGTACAACAAAGTCTCCGTGCAGCGCTCAATCAGTCCAGATGGTCCCTATGCGCAAATAACCGAAAATCCTTCGGGCTTGAATTGGAGCACAACCAATGCCGGCATTCTGTTCATGGACGAACTTGGCTACAAGAGCAAGGCCGCTCCCGGCGTACCCGACACCTGGCTGCGGGCCGGCATTGGTTTAAACAGCAGCCGCTACAAGAATTTGGTAGATCCGGATCAACAAAGGGAGAGCGGGAATAACTTTCATTACATCGCTGCTGACAGGCAGCTTTGTCAGAGTGACATTGAGGGAACGCCATCTCGCGGCATCTATGGCGGATTCTCCATCATGGGAGCTCCACCTGACCTAAACAGGATCAGCCAGTATTACGAGCTTCGTCTTTATGCGAAGGGACTATTTGACAGTCGGCCCAGTGATTTGATTGCTCTGGTTGCCAACAACACAACCTGGAGCAGGTTTGCAGTGGATGCTGCCTTGGCTAAAGGGCAGCTTACGCATCACGATACCACAGCCATCACGGGAACATATACCGCGCATATCGCTCCCGGGATATATGGAAGCATCGGATTGTCATACATTCATAACCCGACAAGCATCACACACATGCCGCAAACGGAGCACGCCCTCAATCTGTTGGTGTCTACGCTGATATTTTTCTAACTCATCGAGAATGTCCACCACTTCAGCCCCGGACTCTCACCTCTGCTGAATTGCTGCCGATCGCGGCGACGACTGGCGAGACGGACCGCGGAGCGATACGCGCTCGACGACGAGCGCACTATCTGCGCTTTCGTGCCACCGCTTCCAAGTCGGCAGCGGCGCCAGAACTCCAGTTGTGACGCTGCACCCATCGTCGCACTTCTGCCGGGTCGAACGAGTGCCCCTCGGAATGAAGCTTATCGAGCGTGCGCTGGCACAGCGCGCTGGCTTCAGTATCAATTGGGCCTCGACCGATAGACCGCGTACCTGCAAGCGCTTACGAAAGAGCTCGACGATCCCGGCAAGGGCATGCTCGAGGCGTACCTCACGCCATACATCAAGCCCGCCGTCTCCGATCTCAAGGTTCATATTGAGGGCGCCAAAGGCTTGGACGGAGGGATCGGTGACGCGGACACTGTCTATGGACGCAACGACGACCCCGCCGTGAAAGCCCAATACGAACAGCAGCAGCTCAAGCGGGACGAGCAAATCAAGGGCTCCTGATTATTCCGCCTTCGGCCCGATAAGAATTACTCGAACGGAACCTTGAGAAGGCGGCTGATCTCAGAGAGCCTGCTGGCGTAGAGGCGGCTTTTTCCGTATTCGTACTTTTGCACTTGGTGACAGGCAAGATCCAGCCTGTTTGCGAGCGCTTGCTGCGTGCCGTGAGCGGGTCGGTAGTTCAGATGCCCGATCAGCGCATCAAGGGCGCACATGCGAGGATCACGCTTAGCTACACAATTGAAGCCGGAAGCCTCGGTGGAACACCTCGCGCGAGCCGAGCAGTTGGGTTGCAGCCCGCGCAGAATTCTTCAGCCACGTTCAGGATAGATGCGAACGCGCCGGCGTCCCTCGCTTTCATCCAACTCGCCCTGTAGGGCACGCCACGGATCGCGAAATAGGTTGGACGCCCTGCCTCCGGCATGATGCGTTCCCCCTCCAGAACGCGAACAAGGTAAGGCGGAAGCAACCGCTCGCGGTGCTCCCATCCTCCGCGGATCAGATACCCAAGATCCCGTAGACCTCCACGGGGTTGCTCGGCTTGGACAATCCGCGGTGGAAAATGAAGCGGCCGGGATGGCCCGGGTCCGTCGAGGTGGCTCGGGCGCGGATGATGGATCAGGCGGACATCCGTGCGCCCTCCCGGTCCGAATGTGGCCGAGTAGCGCTCACCATTGATCATAAATTGGCTTGGCCCGAACTGGTTTGGCAGCAGATTGATATTGCCGAGGACATCGACCAACACGTCCGAGGCCGCTTGGGAGCCGTGGCGCCAGTCGGAGCCAACGACGGCCCCAATATCCCGCAGTTCCTGGGCGGCCCCGGACGGTCCAGCGAACGACGGCGCTCCGCGAAATTCAGGTGCGGGCGCGGAGCGTGCATCGTCGCGGAAGTCGTGCGGTGTGGACGGATCCAAATCAACCAAGGGATCCAGACCGCTGTAGACGTTTGATGAGGGAGGCCGCACTGACGATGGTGAGGCGGGTTCTTGCATCTGTTGCCCGAACCAATCCCAGGCCCCTTGGCTTAGGCTGGCTGGAGTCGCAGGAAGCCCGTGCGGCAGATTGGGCTGCGGGACCCAATAGGGCGCTTGCACAGGTGCGGCGGGTTGGAGGATCTGCTCGCTGGACCGATCCCAAGCCCCGGCACTCGGGCCGGCCGATGTTGCGGGAAGCTGCTGCGACGAGCTGGCCTCCCAACCGTGATGCGGCGCTGGCAGTGAAGAACTGGGTCCATGGATCTGCTGGCCGAGCCAATCCCACGCTCCCGCGCTCGGCGTGGCTGGCGTTGCCGGGACCTCCTGCGGCGAGTGCGCCTGTCGGGCGGCTTCCGCGACGGGCTGCCCCGCATCCTCGGCAGGATGCAAGCCGAGCGCCCTGTTCGCCTCGAGGATTTGCTGGTAGCGGCCAAGCCTGAGCAAATCAGCTTCGATTTTGCCATCTTCGGCTTCTTGCCTATACTCCGCGACATCCTGATCCAGCCCGGAGCTGAAGAGCCGGCCGGCGATGGCCGGCTTATCGTGCGTTTGCAGCCAATCACTGAGCCTCGACATCCGGCGAGCCTGCCTGTCGATCGTCTCCGGCTCAACCCTGCGTGTCGCCTTTTCCGCCGCGGCCCACATGCCGATGAGGGTCGCGTCAGCGCCATGGGGGGCCAGGCGACGGAGATCGGCTGACAAGGAGTTTCCAGCGCCGACCTCACGAAGCTTTTTTAAGGCAGCTTTGATACGCCTTGCGCGGTCCGCTGCATACGTGTCGACATCCTGGTCGAGCTCCGCCTCCAGCTGGTGGTTTTCCACCTCCGGATCTTCCAATTGCGCATTTTCCAGCTCGCGGCGAATCCGATCCACTATTGATGGCCGGTTGTTCGTGCTCAGGCGCGCGCTCAGATGGCGCAAATCTGCGGCCGCATTCTTGATGGTGCCGTCGCTGAGGTTGCCCGCCGCGTTGTTTCGGAACTCCTTGATGAGCGCCTCGTCCGCCTCAGGAACAGGCCCCCCGCGCGCCCGGCCGGGCTGCCGGGCATAGTCCACTCTAAAATTCGTTGAAAAGACGTCAGGCTGCGCTGCCTTGCGCGAATGCTTTTCGCTGCTGCTCCCTCCAAGAGCCTTACCGACTCCCGACTTGATGCGTGACCACAGTCCACGGCTTTTGCCGCTCTTGGTCTGAACCGCGGGCTCTAGGTCGGGCGAGGAATAGCGTGCGCTACTGAACAGATCATCCTGCAGACTGAACTGCGGGAGATGCGCCAAAGCTCCGAGCTGAATGCGGGGAATGTCTACGCTCCGGCGAGCCCCGCCGCGCGCACTGTCCCTGAGATGGGTGTGTGGCAGCACCCGCATCGAACCGCCGAAATCGTGCCGCCCGACCGTTCGACCGCCTCGCGCAGGAGCCGGATCCGGTGAAGTTGATTTTGCGGAACTCTCATCAGACGAATCGAGCTGCAAATCTTCCATCCGCCGCTCAACGCCTTGCTGGCTTGCGTTGCCCCCTGGCTGCCCCGCTCGCCCCTGTCGGGCGGCGTACACCTCCATCCAAGCGCCTGAATCGAAGAATGGGTCAACTGGATCCATCCTGCTCTCCTTGTGATGGTATAGAGCCTGCGCAATCCGCACGCTTGCACGGCCGCTAAGTGGCCGCTGTGAAGCGAAGTCAGTTTCTGGATTTTTATGGGACCTAGCTTTCGAAAAGCTGACGAGAACAAGAATTCACAGCGAGCAATGCCGTTTTGCGTTGACCTCTTCTGACGGGGCAGCAAGAAGCAGGCGTGGTGCGACGGCCGGGCCCTGCCCCAATTTCAGTTGCTGTCGACGGGACGTCCCAGCGCAAGGAAGATCTCGTCCCTGCTCTCGGCCTGAGCCGCGCAATAATGACAAAACACCCGCAATCTTCCTCTATTCCTATCGGGAAGGTTCGTCGGACAGCCAATCTGTGGCACCTGCGAAGAACGCCTTCAGGAACCATTTCGCGGCTTCGCCGTCGGTCAATTGGTGCGAATAAGGCTCGCGACCTGCGGGATTGGCCCCGACACCGGTGGATTTGTATTCAGCATAGTAGGCCGTCCCCAGCGTATTGGTCGTGCCTGGCGTCCATTCGCGCCACCCCTCGGCGAGGACCGGTGCATCCATCTTCGTCGACAGGAAGATCACCGTGGCATAGGGGCGCCAAGCGCGGCCAAGCGCAACAAAGCGGGCGGAGGGGTCGGCAGTCAGCCTGCAATGATCGAACACATAGGCGCTGTCCTCGTCCGGCGCGGCTTTGCTCTGCGCGGTATAGATGACGGCTTGATTGGCGGTGCCATGCAACTCACAATGTTGGAAATAAGCCTTGGCATTGCCAAATATGAAGTCGACGTGTCCCTCGATATAGCAATTCGAGAAGTATTGCCGCGACATTCGGCCGTTCTGCCCCTTACCGGCGAACAATGTGTCCTGGGCGCCGAGCAGGCGGACGCGGCTGATCATGTCCTTGTCTCCGGTAACGGACAGTGCCACGGCCTGCGAAGCTGGATTGGCCGGGTTGAGTGCGTAGTCGTTTTGAATCGTCAGATTATCGAGCCGGAAGTCATCGCCTGACGCGTCGAGCGTCGCAGAACGGACGGTCCCTCCGACATTGATCGCACCGTCGCCGTACACAATGACCGTATCATCCGGCTTCCTGCCTAAGCCTTTGATATGAACACCGGATTTGAAGACTTTGACCTTCTCGCGATAAATGCCGGGTAGGATCTCGATATCCCCGCCTTGGGCCGGTAACGCGTCGATGGCTGCCTGCACGGAATGATAGGCTGCCCTGTCGCCGTGCGAGACAAGAAGTGGCTGAGCATGGGCTGCCGAGATGCAGAAACATCCGGCCAGAACCGCAGCGAACACCGCGAAAATCCGCATGTGACCTCACCTGTTATCGGGTTCGCTGCACGCTTGATGCAATCGGTACAATGTGCCGCCGCGACCTGGCAGCCGAGCATGATCAAACAACGTTTCCTGCCGAACTGGAACTTACCCGCGATAGCCGAAACGTCCGATCGCGGTCACGCCTGTCGGACTCCTGCAGTATGGCGCGAGCGCCGCCCCGCCATTCGCAAGACCAGCGAATCAAAGCCGTATCAAGGCAGATCTGAGCGGTCTTAAGGCTCGCCATCGAGTTGTTGTGCTTACTGGTTACCGTCGCGGAATGCCCTGGCGCAGCCCTCCCAACCGCGTGGCACCGGTTCTCTTGCTCGCCCGGGCAGCGGCGGCGACACGTCAGAATGATCGGTGGTCACATTCGCATGTTCGAGCTGCCAAGTCGCGGAATCGGCAAATCGAACATCCTCTAGCGTCACGTCAAGCGCATGCCCCTCGTCTAACCCGCGCATCAGTAGCGCACCATTGTCGCCGCGCACGTGGCGCAGAACGATCTGGCGATAGACTGGAATCCTCATGCCTTGGGCACGCGGATCGTACTTTGTATCGAACACGACCGGCCATCGGTTGCCACGCAGACACACATTCTCATAAGTCACGCGCTCGACCAGGCCGCCTCGGCTGACATCGCTCTTGATGCGCAGGCCGGACGTCGTGCCGTCCAGGGTCAGGTTGCGCACGAGTATGTCGCTGGCGCCAGAGTTCACCTCGCTGCCGATCGACATCCCGTGTCCCCACCCGAAATAATTATCGGTGATGGAGATATGGCGAGTTGAACCATTATCGCCGGCTTTGATCGCTACGTTATCGTCCCCAGTGCGGATGAAGCTGTGGGTGATGGTTACATCCTGGCTGGCGCCTGGGTCGATGCCGTCGGTATTGCGGGTATCGGCCGGTGTATCGATAGTCAGACCCCAGACCGTGGCACCTTCGACCCGGTTCATCGCGACATGGAAATTGGGTGCATTGCGCAAGGTGACACCAGAAAGCGTGATGTCCTGCGCATGATCGATCTGGATCAAACGCGGAGCGTTCTGACTACCGCCCTCGGCTTGCGCGCGGCGGGCCAGCTGCCACCAGGTTTCGGCGCTGCCGACCATCGGCGCACTGCCTTGGCCATCGATGATGCCGTCGCCATAAATGCCGCCGCCGCGCGTTTTGGAGAAGCTGATCAACGGCCGGCAACCATCGCCCTTACCTGCGATGCGGCCACACTGTCCGCGGCCCTTGTCGTACGCAGCTGGCTCGGGAATAGCCAAAAGTGTTGCACCGCGTCCAATCCACAAGGTTACGCCCGATCTCATCTCGAGCGGATACGACCGGAACTCGCCACGTCCGAGATAGACCGCAGCACCGGCGGGGCAATGGTCGATGGCATCCTGGAGCCTCGCCGTATCGTTGCTGCCAGATGGCACCGGGCGGTCGCAGACCGTATGAGGTGCAACGGGCTCGGCGACAATGCGGCGATCTTGCGCTTTTGCGCCGGGGCAGACAACCATGGTGGCTACAATGGACATCAGCGTCCATTCGCGAAAATGCTTTGTCATTAACTTCGTCTCTTTGCCGCGAGCATCATCGCCGCTTCGTTATCCTGAGCTGAGCGCTGACCAACCAGCCGCAGCTCGCCTCACAGGCCAACGCAAGATGACATTTATAAGACGCAAAAAAGGCCTAGGTCTTGGGAGTTCACGCGATGAAGAATGAGCGTTCCGCAAGAGATCACAGCTTGTGACGACATGCACTTGAGCGGCAGGTGGTGCTATTGCAGCACGGGTGCGTCTTCAATTGGCGCGCGACACTCGGTTCGAGGCGGCCCAACCTTTACACGGCCTGCACGCCAACGGCGTAGAGATGGTGAGCGGCTCTGATTATCTCAATCCACGCCAATTCCGGATTTATGGTTTTCTGTTCCCTCTGGGCGGAGGTGCCCGCCGGGGTGGCAATTCAGGTGTGGCATGAATTGTGATTGATCTTGCGAGTGAGCGCGTGGCCCACAATTGATGGCTGAGCGCGCGAGAACGGTGACGCAACGCAAACACTCTAATAGCGATCAAGCGGGAACAGATGACACAAGGTTCACAAGCGACGATCATTGGCGCCGGACGCGTCGGGTTAAAGCTCGCTGAACTTCTCACAACGTCTGGCGGACGAGTACGCTTCGTGGATCACAGGCCGATGGCTGAAATAGATCAGAACCTGATCGTGAGCGATGCGATCCACCTGACGCTGGAGGCCAAATCCGCTATTGCGGAGTCCGATATTGTCGTTCTTTCCTTGCCGTTCACGGTAGCAGGAACCGCGTTCGGATCCGCCTGTCGGTGGCTCAAAGGCGACGCATTATTGATCGAGACGCTTTCAGTCAAGACGAAACCCGCCTCCTGGGCGGTCACCTTGCCCCGCGAGGTGGAATATCTTGGCCTCAATCCACTGTTTGGCCCGGAGCTCGGGTGGGCAAATCGTCCGGTCGCGGTGATCGCGTATCGATCAGGACCGCGGCTCGAAGTCTTTCTGCAGCTTTTACGACGCACGAATGCGAGCCTTGTCGCGCTCGATGCTGAAGCTCACGACCGACTTCTTGCGCAGCGTCAGCTGGCTGCGCATGCGCTGCTCCTGTCGCTCGCGAGCATCCTTCGCGACGAGAACACTGAATTTCCGCTTGAGGTCGGTCCGCCTCCTTATCACCTTCTCCTGGCGGGAGTCGGGCGCATGTTGAGCGGCGCCCCCGAAACGTTTGCTGAGATCCAGACGGAGAATCCTTTTGCGGCGACAGTCCGCTTGCGTCTGATCGCGGCACTCGAGAGGCTAAGCGGGGGCGGCCAGGAAGTCCTAGATCACCTTCGCCGTGAGTGGAGCGATCTCGCGCCACGTCTCAAACCGGCCGCCGAGACCTGCGAGCGCCTATTTGCGTGCCCGATTTTCCCTCTAGAGATGAGCGAATACGAGTATCGCTCCGGCGAATGCCGCCTTGCGCGGTGTGATCGAGATTGAAGACATAGGCGTATGACTGTCGTTCCGACAGGGCAAGAAATCTCGATTCCCGGGCTCTCTTTTCGTTTCCCGAGCGCTTCCCGGCCGGGTCGATCTCTCCGCGATCAGCAAACTTCGCCGGGAGGATGCAGCTGGCGGCGGCCTGCGCGGCGAATTCAGGTGCACGGTCGCCCGTGGCGCACCACTGCTGACCGTGATTTCGGCTACGTGTCTTACCGATTTCTGCACCCGATTGCCTTACGTTTATCAAGTCGTGAAGCATTGGTTGCGCGACGTCTCCACGTGTCTAGCGTGTAGCCGATCCCTTGGCGTCGCGTCCAACCCATAGAGATATGCTCGATTTCATCCTGGGTGAATCCGACCGGAGCGCGCCACGCCCGAAATTGACCGCAGTAGTAGTACCGACATCGTACTTCTTGATTGAAGTAGCACTCAGATAAACTTCCGCCTACTTACGGACCGCCCTCGGTGCCTCGCTAAAATCGTTCGGCTGTACCGCTACACTTCCCGACTGGTGTCCAGCCTCCCCCTCTCCATGTGCAAGGCGCTCCAAACCCTGAGGGCTCGCGGTGTGAGGCTGGCACCGGCAAGTTGTTTCCAGGACTTCCGCACCCCGATCCAGCGGCTTTTTCGAGCGGGCAAGGCATCAAGTATTTTTTGGGCAATCGGAGCCAGGTGCGCAGTTTCGGAGTTCGGGTCGCGCTTGGTATCTTCAAGAATTTTAAAAGCGGCCTTTTCGGACCGCGTCCAGCCCGACTCGGTGAACCTGCTCTCCGCGAAATACTCAAAACACGTGCGGAACGTCAAAGCGCGGCCAATGACCGTATGGTTTGGTAGTCCCGCTTGGCTCAGCCACCGCCGGAGATACCAACACCGCTCTTGGCTGCCATTTTCGGGAGGACCGCGAAATTCGAAGCCCAAAAGCATCGTCATGCCAGCGATCTCGCGTCGTATCTCTTCATCCTGCTTTTCGAACCAATCCCTGATTACCTGTAATGGCGTCGCCGGCGGCTTCACGACCGGTGCCGCAGCGGTGCGGTGGAACGAGAGCACGTTTTCCAGCGGAGGCATGCGCGGCCATGGCCTTCCATCTGCGTCCCACAGGACCCACCGCGCTGCAATCTTTTTTGCCTCTTCAGGAGACCTGGTTCGCCAAAGCTCCTTGAGCGCCTCATTGACGTAAAATGAGACGTCAGCTTTCAGGCCACATGTACGTGCTATTGCTGCGCGGCGTCCGGCGTCAATGAGCCGCGCCGCGAAGTTGTTCTCTGCGTTCATTTGCCGAGGCCCTTCATGTCCTTTCTAGCGCGCCCCGCTAATGGCTCTTCGTCGGCGTGATACGGGCCCGCCGGGATCTACATCAGCAGGCGCCGTCTCCGGCTTAAGTTCCACGTGTCGCCAACTTCAGTGGCCAGCCATGGCCTCAACTTGCGATGGTGGCCATGCCAAGTGAGGGCGTCCTGTGCATTCCAAGCGTCTGCATTGTTCGTGCCACGGTAACAGCCCGCGATTCGTATTCGTTGTGTCCCGCTTTGTTTGCTTTGCGACTTGGGCCCGTCTTGTTTCTTTCCACTCATGGACCATCCGTGGCAGCTTCATGTGCCGCCGTGAGGTTATCGATTGTACAAGTGTTCTTCAGCAAGTTCAGACCCGGATGAAGGCTCCGAGCCGGCGTCATCGACGCCGTTTGAATCGGCGTCGTTGCGACGAGTGCGCCGTCATATCTCGGCTCCGCGTTCGGGCGGACATGCGACCAAGGCCTCGTGTTGCGTGAGGGGGCATGTTTTCTCCCGGTTCGCTCTGCCGGAGGATGCTGAAGATACCCCAGCATCCTCAGACAGAGTAACCCGCTATTTCGAGGCAGAGCCCGCTCCTGGTACGCCCGATGGCGATCGTTTCAAAGTGCTTTCCTCGCTCATTGAGGAATGGGAGGACGGGCATTTCTCCACCGCACGCGGCGATCCAGTCGACGTCCTCCATTTTGCGTTTGAGTCTATGGGCAAATCTCAAGCCGCACTCGGCAATCCTATCGGGCGCAATCGCGCGTCTGAAATACTGAACCGAATTCGCCCTCTAACGCTGGAAATGATCCGCACCATTAGCAAGCAGTGGAACATTCCAATTGACGCCCTGATGGCTCAATACGAACTTGTGGGTATACGCCTAAATTCTGAAGGTCCGCCTAGGCGGGCCTTCATCATTCCCGTGCGCCTTCGAGATATACGTGAGTGGCTCACGCGCGATATGCCACCCGCTCAACCAGGTTCGCTGACAACGCCACCGCTCAGCTTCGCATGGAGCTTATCCAGCAACGCATCTGCGCTTTTGTTGATCCTCCGGTCGATCGGGTCAATTTTCAGATCTGCCATCTGATAGACAGGTGCGCGCTCGCGCATCATCTCTTTGATCGTCTCTTCCGGATTGTCGGTTTGCAGGAGCGGACGCGTCGTGTTTTTGACCAAGCGCTTCGTTATGGTCTCCGGATCGGTATTGATCCAGATCGAGATCCCTCTCTCGCGGATACGATCGCGGATCCTCTCGCTCATGAACGCGCCGCCGCCCGTTGCGAGCACCACGGCACCTCGCTCGAGCAATTGCAAAATCTCGCTCTCCTCCAGATCCCTGAAATACTGCTCGCCGTGGTCTTTGAAGATTTCGTTGATCTGTTTGCCCATCCTGGTCTCGATCGATTTGTCGGTATCGACGAAATCGAGGCCCAGCAGCTTGGAGAGCCGGCTGCCGATTGATGACTTCCCAGCGCC
Organism: Bradyrhizobium ferriligni; assembly: GCF_056837965.1. Lineage (NCBI taxonomy): Bacteria > Pseudomonadati > Pseudomonadota > Alphaproteobacteria > Hyphomicrobiales > Nitrobacteraceae > Bradyrhizobium > Bradyrhizobium ferriligni. Next base: position 115,442 of record NZ_JBXEJO010000006.1, on the reverse strand, counting down.
CATCATGCCGACGAGCACGATCGGCCTCTCGCCCAAGGCTGCAACGATTTGCCCCGCGATGGGAGAGCGCTTGGGCATCTGGGGCTTGGCACTTCGCAAGGCGAGGACCGCGCTGGAGTCGGCCGTGCCGACCGCTTCCGCTTCCCAGTTGGGGATGCTCGTCGCCTGATCGGGAACTGGCACCTCGTTGACGATCTGTCTTGCGCGCTGCACGAGCTGCTCGGCCCTCGATTGGTCCATCGTCCCTCTGCTGCCTCGCTGCAGCATCTTGTATGTATCGTGATTGGCAAGCTTGGCCTGGTAGCTGGCCGGTGTATGGAACTCGACCTCGAAACGGTAACCTTCTGGTGTTGCAAAGACGGTTTTGATTCCGACATAGGTCGGATTTCGCGTCCTGAACCAATTGGTTGTGCTGAGCTCGGTATAACCCTGCTCCTCAAAGGCGAGCACGGCCTTCCTGAACCCAATTGTAAAAGCGCCGTCAGGGATTTGAAAAACGTGCCGGACGGCGTTGCTGATCAGCTGTGAGGCAGTCCCGGAGGGAAGGCTCTTGCCTGTGAGTTGGTCGCTCAATGATTGTTCTGGCCGCAGGCGATGCTGATCGTGCGGCAGATTCACCTGAATGCCGTGTTGTTGCTGCAAGTTCGCGACGACATCGCCGACCACCTTCCTGATCGTCTCATCTTCGCCTCTCGCCCGATCAGCCTCACGCCTGGCGCGCACGGTGGCCTCCTCGCGACTTAGCGTGATCACCGCACCGTCGTCGTTGGTCGGCCGCGGGGCGGAAGGTTCGGGCAGAATACCACTTTCCACACTAAGCTTGATCGCGGCTTCCATGACGGAGGCTGCCAGCGTCGGATTGTCCTTCAGATCGGCCAAAGTCGCCTCGACGTCCAATCTGCCGCAGTTGAGATGGGCCGCCATGCTCTTGGTATAAGGCACCGATTTCAGAGCCGGGGTTGCCTGCAGCAATTCCTGCAGACGTTTGCTTTTCGCTGCGAACAGCCGGGCGCCGGTGTCGGATTTATAGGCGTCGGTGCCAACCTTGACGCCAAGGCTCAGGAAGTTGTTCGCGCTTTTGACAGGGTCATCGGCAACGTAACCGTCCGGCAAAGCATGGATACGCGTCGGATAGTTGTCGACAAGCAGCTGGATGCGCTCTCGCGGCTGAGCAGCTGCCGGATATGCCTCGGCCAGGTCCGGGAACAATTCGCACAGCTGCGCACTTAGCGTCAGCCTTGCGTCATTCGAACCGTCGGTGGCAACGCCCACGGATTGCCCTTCCGCTGTCCACGCCTCAAGGTCGGCGATGAGTAGATCGGCCATTTCGCGGGCGACCGGGTGTCGTGCCGCCCCCATTTCCGCTCTCGCTTGGTCGAGCTTGCCCTCGATATCGGTCCGGCTCGCCTCCTCCCGGTCAAGCAGATCACGAAGCTCGCGCTTGAGCTGGTGGTGAATGCCCTCGTAGCTGCCGAACAGGGCACGCTCGGCAAACCAGTGGCGCGCCCCAGGCGATTGCGCCAGAAAGCTTCGCAATAGGCCAGTATAAGTTTCCAAGACCCCTTGTGTGGCGGCGAGGATCTGGCTTGTGCGGCTGAATTGATAACGATCGTCCTTGATCGCGGGGGTGTGCGATTTCGGCGGTTTGAGCGAACGCACGCCCTGCGCCTGCTCCTGCTGATCGAATTGCCGCACATGCTGATAAAGCGCGGGACGGTCACCGACGATAATGACGGCGTCGCCGTCGAAATCGCCATCGAGCCGCTTTTGCTCCACAGGCGGAACGGCAACCAGCGAGCCCGGAGCGAACACTTCGGCTGCCTGGAGGACGCCGACAGTTTCGAGCGCTGTGTCCTGCTTCGTGCGGTCCTTCGCGCTCGTCCAGCTCGAATGGATCTTGACGTCTTCAGCAGACATGACGAGGTCGCGGTCGGCAAAATCAGCTGGCCAGATCTCGTCAGGCACCACGATCAGCAAGCCCTTGGCAAAGAAGGTCGGATCGTCCGCGGCCAGTTCGTCATGCGATTTCTGGGCAACATTCAAGCTATATTGAACGGCAATGCACCGATCAAGGAACGCCGCCGTCGGATCTCCATCGGCAGCCGATGTGACTTGCTCAGCTGCAAATGGACGCAGGTTAGGCTTGTCATACGGTGATCGCCCGATCAGCACCCCCGTCGTACCCGCCAAGGTGTCGCTCTTGATGGTCGACACATGCAGACGCCCATCGCTTGAGGGCACGGCAATAGCGGCAGGGGCATCGATGTGTGCAGCCGTTACGGTCCGATAGAGCTCCTCGGACGTGAGCTCCTTGTTCTGTCTGCTATTGAGCCAGTTCCTGGCTTTATCTCTTGCCTCGTCCGCCACCTTTTCGCTGCGCGGATAATGATGCAGCGCCGAGGCAGGCACAGATGCTGTCTTGCCTTCAGCATAGGCGGGTACCCGATCGGGACCATTCCGTTCGCCAGCGAGGCGAACGGCGCGCATCTTCCCAGCCAGTGAGGCCTTGATGAAGCCGGTGCCGTCATGTGGTCGCAACGCGATCGGACCGTTTTGTCCAACGAGCGCGAATGGGTGAGCCCGCTCCGCAGGCCGGTCCGGGAGCAGCGAGATTTTGAAAGCGCCTTCGAGCACGCTGTCCTGGGGCGCGAGGCCTTTGATGGATGGTGAGCCTGCAAATCCCCTGCGCTGGGTATAAAAGTAAGCTTCCTTGAATGGCGCCCAGGCACGCGATAGCTGCTCGAAGTCCGTACCCGCTGCGGTGTCGGCATACGGAATTGCGAGGAGCTTCCCCCCCGCCTGCTCGATCCGCCGCCCGCCAGGCGCGCGCGCACCGACCTGCGCCAGGGTCAATCGCGGCGGCTTCAGCTTGCTGCCGCCGAACAAATCCATACGATACGGGATGCCATCGACACTGAGCGTGCGGGTCAGCATGAAGCTGCTGGGCTTTCCAGGCAGTTGGACCGCAACCACCGGTACTTTCCCCTCAGTCAGGCGATGAAAAACCGAATATCGTATTTCCGGCTCCGTGGTCAGCCGCTGACCTCGCATATCCACGACCGGCAGCTGCATCAATCCGGCATTCCCCTCCGGGCGACGCGGCTCGTGGTCCATGTCGCGCAACACTTGGTGGGTGTTGAATTTCGCGGCAGGACGTTGCGCATGGACTGTCGCGACATTCTGCTCCAAGAACGAATCCAGCGCATTGATGGGGTCGTCGGCCTCGATGTCCGCGATCAGGTTCCAGCTCATGTTGGACAGATCGCGTTCAATCAGATCGCGTGTAGAGCGCAGGATCTCTCTGGTCCCGCGCGCGATGTCCTGCTGTCTGGTCCGCAATTGGGATTGATCGCCTTCGACATAGGGACGTCGATAAAGTTTCTCGAGGACCACCCGGGCCTTAAGGACCTGGTAGATCGACAAAGCGGGGGTGCGGCTCGCGTATGGGCCACGGATCCGTTCCGCATCGGTCGCGGCCAGATGCGCCGTGATCTTGTCGTGCGCGATGCGCTGAATGTCGTTCAACAAGGTCAGCGCTTGCCTGCGGTGCCAGCGCAGCTGCTTCTGCGAGCTGCGCGCCAGGGGCAGCACAGCGACGCTGAGGTGTCCCATGGTCTCAAGGTCATGCTCAGTGGCAAAATCGTCACCGGCGCTCAATTCCGCAAGCCTGGTCAGCCCCAATGGCGCCAGCAAGGACAAATCGTCAAACAGCCGCGCCTTGCCAAAGGCTTTGAAAATGTTGGCGATGCTAAGAACGCCAGCCTGTTGCAGTCGATCGTTGGCATAGTACAGATGGTGCGCGAGCTTGTGCAGGCGGTTCTTCAGAAGGGCGGCTTGATCGCTCTCTCCACGGTCTTCGGCCTCCATCGTGCAGCGCGCCAGAGCATTGGCAAGCATGCCGAGCTCAGGGGTGGTGAAGGCATTAAATCGTCGCGCTCCGGCGCCGACACTGCGCGCGATCTCCATCACCGCCTGCCTGCATGCCTCCTCTTCCGGCCATTTGGCAAAATCGTGCAACAGGGTCGCGACCGCCAGCGGCTCAAAATCGGACAGTCCGGCCTCGCGATGCATCATCTCGCGCGCGATAGCAGCTGTCGCCTCGCCGCAGCGTTCATGCTCGAACTTGCCGAATCCGTTCGCAAGATTCCGCAAATTCTGCTGCGTAAAGCCGGACAGCCCATCTCGTCGGTCGGCGCGGCCGCAGATTTCGGCCGCGATTGCCAACATGGCCTCGCTGCAATTCCTCTCGCGCGGCAACTTGCTGAACCCATTCACGAGGTTTGCAAGTCCTTGCGGGGAAAGCTCGGCGAGCCCACGCTGGCCAGCGGCGTGGCGTGCGATTTCACCGCCTATCAAGGCCATTGCCTGCGCGCAGTCGTCATCTTCTGCGAGCTTGCTCAAACCGTTCGCCAGCATTGACAAATGCTGGCGATCGAAGCTAGCGAGCGAATTGGCGCGATAGTTGAGCAGTTCAGTGGCGATCGAAATCAGGGCTGGACGAGCAGCCTGTTCTGGCCATTTGGAAAAGCCGTTCGCCAGATTTGCCAGGTGCTGCTCAGTGAAATCGGACAGTCCGCTGTCCCGGCCGGCGCGATCGCGGAGCTCGCTGGCAAGCGCTGCAATCACGGGATGGGAGCTCAGCTCGCCGGGCCACTTGCTCAATCCGTTCACAATATTCGCCAAGTCCTGCGGAGTTGCATTTGCAAGGCCATTGCGGTGCTCGGCGCGGCGGCTGAGTTCCGTTGCAATCGACAACGCGGCTTGACCCGCCCGCTCCGGCCATTTGCTGAAGCCATTGACCAGGTTTGCCAGGTGCTGGAACCTAAAATCTGCGAGCCCCTCGATGCTTGTGGCGCGGCGCCGGATTTCGGCTGCGATCGAAGCTATCGCCTGGCCGCAGTCCTCTTCTGTTGGCCATTTGCTGAAGCCGTTCACCAGATTTGCAAGATCCTGCTCACTAAAGCGGGCGAGCCGTTCTCCCCGCGTGGCAGGGACCACGATCTGTCTTGCGATCTCGACCGTCGCGGCCCGGTTGATATCGTCGTCCATCGACATGGTCTTGCTGAACGCGTGCACCAGGCGGGCGAGCTCCCGTTCCTGAAAACGCGAGAGCCGGACGCGACGGCCCACGACTTCGCCTGCGATCGCGCTTATTGCGTGGAACGCTTGCGCGATCTGCGGCCATTTCGCGAATCCGCTCGCCAGGCTGGCCATGTCCTGTGGGTTGAATTCAGACAAACGGGAAGGCCGGTCGGCGCGGCGAAGAATCTCACTGGCTAGCGCGCGCGCAACGTCCTCGGTTGGCAGTTTTCCGTTCAACTTGCCGAACCCGCTGACGAGGTTCGACATATCCTGGGACGAAAAATCAAAGAGCTGAGCTCGACGCTCGGCGCGGCGAACGATCGCCCGGGCGATCTCGGAGCTGGCGCGAACACATGCCTCGTCTTCCGCCCTGTTGGCGAAGCCGTTCAGCAGCATTGCCAGGTCCTTTGGCTTAAAACCGGACAGACCCGACTTGCCGTTTGCACGTCGATCAATTTCAGCGGCAATCAAGGCTTCGGCGCCGCCAAGATTTGCGTCTTGCGGCCATTTGCCAAAGCCGTTGACGAGGTTCGCCAGTTGCTGCTCATCGGCACGAAAGAGCTCAGCTGCGCCGCGACGGACGAGTTCGCTCGCAACCGCAATTGTGGCTCGCTCGCAAGCCGGCTCTTGCGGCCACTTGCTGAAACTGTTCACCAGGGTGGAGAGATGTTGTAAGGCAAAATCGGTCAACAGATCGGCCTCTACATCGTTTGCCACCTTGAGGCCGGCTTCACGGCAGGCCCGCTGTTCGGGCCACTTGCTGAAGCCGTTCATCAGCAGGGAGAGGTCTTGACTGCTTGACTTGTAAAGCACGCCTGGCTCATCGCAGCAGAATTCGGCGATCCGGATCGTCGCATCGCGGCATTCCATGGCCCGGGAGTGGCGGCCAAAGGAGGAAGCAAAGAGGGAGAAGGCTCCGGGAGCGACCCGCTTCATATCGGCATTGTCAAGACGCGAGAGTCGAGCCGCCAGAGCTCTGCAAGCACCTGCCCCGGCCTCACCTGTGCGGCTGATCACGTTGCATGCCGTTGCGTACGCCCAGGAGCAGCCGATGTTGTCTTCGAGCTGCGGGACAAAACGCGCCTCGAAATGTGCAGCCGCCTTTTGCTCGAATTCGGCGAGTTCGTGCCCACGGAACTGTTTGGCATAACGCATCAACACACGCGAGAAGACATCGATGTTGCGAGCGCCCGCAATGTCTGCCAGCGCGGCATTGAGGTCGTCCGAATTCCTAAAATGAGCTTGGGATGTCACATGCTCAACGTTCCGGCCTGTGGCATTGTCACCGCGCCATCCAGGTCCGCGACCTCGTCCCGCGACCGATTGAGGATGCGGTGCAAGCTGGCCTCTTTGCTCAAGATCGGCGCGGCCTTGGCGCCAGGGCTGCTCTTGCGGTCGCAAGTCACCAGCCTCACGGTAAGCTGCGCCACCGGAAGCTCCATAAGGCTGCGGCGAATTCTGATGCGAAGGCGCCGCGTCAGGATGCCATCCGCCCCTCTGGTCCTGCCGACCGGGAAGCGGCCGGGCATGTCGCGGGAGTGCGCTCTGCCGCGAGTTTCCGGCTACTCGATCGCTCCGCCAAGGCTCTCCACCGCGACCCGGAAGACCGTCGTTCATGCCTGGTGCGACATTGCCTCGATAAGGTTGATCGGGGGGTGCGGCATGAAGGGGCGCCGCGGGCGTGCCCTCGAAGCGACGCCAGCCTGGCGCTTCACCGCGCCAATTGGAGGCAAATTGCGATTGCAAGGCAAGCCCCTCACCTTGCGGTGTTCCGGCGGCTCGATCGGCACGCCACGGCCCGCGGTCCGAACGTGACGAGCTTGCATCCGGATGCGGTGCGCCACGGTGACCTTTCCGATTTCGCTCAGGTCCTCGACGGTCGGCGGACGTCGCGGGCAGCTCCTCGAGGCGCCATCCTTGCGCGCCGCTGCCCTGGCCGAAACCGGCTTCGATATGCGAATGCCGCGGCTCTCTCGGGAAGCCGCCAGCGGCTTGATCGCCGTGCCAGGACCTGCCTGAGAAACGCGAAGGGCCAGCATCGCCATCAGGAGCTGCGCCATCGCCTCTGTGAAATCGGTCAGGGCCCGCACCAATATTGTGTGATGGCATATCATCGATGCGCAAGGCCGGCATTTCGCCAGGGCGCGCGAAGCGGCCTTCGACAGTCGGGGCACGGGCGCCTTCTCGCGCGCCTTCCCGCGCGCGATCAGCACGCCAGCGTTCGCCTGCCGGACGTGCGCCGTCTGCGTTGCCTTCTGCCGTGCCATGGCGGGAATCAAATCGCTCACGGAGCGAGCCATCAGGTGCCAGAAAGGGCCTGTTGTTGAAGCTCCAACCGGGCGCCCCGCCACCTCGATCCGAATCGCCGACCCTATACGGCCCGCGCAAGACAATTTGCGAGCTTTCGTCTGGTCGATTGGCACGCCATGGCTCGTCTGCCGAACGCGCGGACGCTGCGCCCGCATTTTGTGCGGGCTCGCGGAATTGATCCGGCCTCCAGGAATCCGGAGCACGCGCGCTCGGCGCGGATCCATCGTCAACGCGCGACCTTCCTGCGACATTCCCCCTGCCGGACCAGCGCCCTTCCTCCCGGAGCGCGCGCCCTGACGAGGCTTGCGCCTGCGGATCATCGAACGAGGATCTTGCACCGGTACGCAGCGCGCCGGCGCCGGAGGAAGAGCGGAGATTCTGATTGCCTCCGGTCGCGGTGTGCAGCGCCTGCACCAACATCCGATGACCAGCTGAAGTTGGACGGACAGGCCGCTCCGGCACACCAGCGCAGGTACGGCGCTCGTCACCAGAGAAGGACGCGGGCCGATCGTCAGGCTCGGAGCGAATTTGATTTACGACCGAGCTGAATGATTGACGCCCTTCACCTTGGCCAGCAGCCGTTTCAACGCGAGCACTATCGGCATTGTCGCCCGCGGTGCGGCCAGCCTCTGAATTGAACGATTTGCTGCCCTCATCAATGCCTCGCATAAACTTTCATCTCCGATCTAGGTGGGACAGCATGACCCATCCGCCACAAACTGGCTCTCCGACGCGGACACTCGCCACGAACGGCGGGGTGAGGTCGATACCAAGTTCCGCTGACGGAAAGCTGACGTGAACTGACCATGAGAACTGACCATGAAAGTGGATTTGTCAGCTCACATGGGAGGCAGACAGATGTCGACGGCGACCGGTGCGAAGTGCCAGCCGCCAGCATTTTCTACTAGGGCGTTGCACTCATGGTCCTAAACACCGCAGATCGTTCCCAAAACGAAGGGCCCCCGCCGGATACGAGGGCCCTTACAGAACTTGGAGGAGGAGACGTCTCCAAGCCCTATGTCGGCGACTGTAAGCCTGAAGACGATACCCATTGATCAATGTCAGCTGCGATCTCCGCCGTCCGCGCACGCTTCAGCAGCTGGTCGCGCGCGATGCCGGGCGGAAGCCGCGCTGCCTTGTGGAAGATATCGTCGGCAAACGCATTGAGCCGGTCCTGAAGCGATGTGGTTTGCTTTGCTCTATTTCTGGTTTTCTTCATAACGCGCTCCGTATTTTCTCGGGAGCGCTGAGGCTCACCTTTGCGATGAGCGTATGAAGTTATAATGAACGTTTCCACAACCTAGGTTAGGACCGCGATAATCCTTTGAGCGAACTCGCGCGAAGAAGACTTCGAAGGTCATGTGCGCGGCATTCGATTTCCGCCTGTAAAAGCAGGCTCGACCCACGTTCCTTGGGTTTTTTGAGCGGCTTACTCAATTTACTTTTTGGGCTAATGACACTGTCCAGTGCCTTGCGAATCTTGCTCGACGTCGTCCGATACCCACCGGTCCCGACCTCAGTTCTTTGCTCCTCCTGTTTTCCGAGGTACAACGCGGCAACAACCCGGCGTTTGATAAATCCGATAACCGGAAAATCGTCCGCCGGACAGTCTTCTCCTTCAGCCAGGCTTCGTTGCGGTCGGAGCGGTACCGGACGTCCATCTTCTATGAAGCGAAGTTGATGGGGCGAAGTTGGGGTAGCAGCGAACCTGCTTTTTCTGAGAGGGGTGTCCGGTGCGCGCCGTCGTGAATGCGGCCGCCAGGATGTAGTGCTCCTGTGATAGTTTACCGACCGGGCGCCCCTGAATCCGTTCTCAGAGGCTACTTTCATAATCATGGCCGCGGGCGATCGAGCAAAGCGCGTCCGCCGTCTGACGGCGCGGCATTTCGCCACGTGCGGTTGCAATCGCTCAGGGCACTGCTCGAAGCTCGATTGCTCCGGGTGCATAGCGTAGCACGTCCGTGAAACGTGTGGACCATCCAACGGATTTGTCGCTTCATCCAAAGCCGTCAGTTTGCGGTCGCTTTGCAGTCCAAGGTACCAGTCTAGCCGATTTAGCTGTCGAGAAGTTGACGCGCTCCCTACTGCTAGGTGCGGCTCATTGAAACGGGCGCAGCATGACGAACGACATCAAAACAATCGAACAATAAAAGCAACGGCATCTCGCTCGTCGATGATCTAGAATTGCAGCGCTTCCAGTGCTGCCGCTACATGGATTCGGTGCGCTGATGGTGGGAAGCGCACTCAAATTGGTACGCCGTATCGACGCCGAGGTTACAACTGACATCACTGATCCAGGCGACGCCTAGTCGAACGAATATTTTGTTTCAGCCGCTGCGCGATATGAGGCGCAGACTGACGTGCTTGCCCTGATTTTTGGTGTGATGGGCCGTTAGGGTACCGGAGCCATTCAAGGCCCGATCGGGATTTTGCATGGGCGCCGATTGCCCGCGCCGCATGGGATGGGTGACACGAGCCGACCAATCCTCGACGGTTGGAAAGGCGATTTGCAGTCGCCGCTATTGAAAGCCGGCTTCGCACATGGCTCGAGGATTACTTGCCGCTGGCCATTGAGAGGATCGGCCGCCTTGGGAGCCGGATCAACTGGTGCTCAAGGGTGGTGACGACGGCGATACCCCGCTTATGTGCGAAGATTCGGCGGCGTGGGCCAGATATACCGGGCCGCATGGGCGCGGCTCGTCAGACGTCAGACCTGCGTCTTTAGCGGCGGTCCGACCCGTGCAACATCGGCATCACCGCAGATCTGGTCGCGCTGACCGGGATAAGATCGCATGTCGACGTCCCCGATCTCGACCTGGTGGCTGCCCCACAGCGCCGCCGGTCTCGACGACGGCGCGCATGACATCGCCGCGCAAGCATCGGCCGCGCGGAAGCTCCCGCCTACTGGAACCGCGAATTTGCAACCAAGCAATAGTCCAGTCTGCCACGTGGAGGGAACAGCGCCCAAGCATGAACTTGGTCAAGTTTGCGCTCCTGTCATTGCCTGCTTGCCAATAGTGCCGGCCTGCGTGATCAAGCCTTCGCCGCTTGCCCAGCTACGACCGGTGTTGTCCTATACACTTGCCTGGACCGACCTCGCGACTTCGCGTACCAATTTTGTCCATGCGGGATCAAAAGTGTGAGCCGCTGGGCTTTCGAAACCATTTGCACAACGGCTCGCCATTGGACGACGCGTTGCAATGGCCTAGCCAAGTCAGGTTTCCGTCAGATCCGATGTGTATGACCATCAACGCGAGCCCGATCACTTCCGCGACGGCTCGCCTGGCAAACACGACACAGGAAAATGACATGGCTGTATTCCGCGGCGCGAACACCAACGATCACATAGTTGGGACTGCTGATAGGGACTTCATTCAGGGTCGGGGCGGGAACGATTTGATCTCCAGTGGTGGGGGCGATGATGAACTGGAAGGCAATCAGGGAGCCGACACAATCCATGGTGGTGCAGGCGACGATTTTCTGTACGGCGGTCAGGGCAACGATGTTCTGTTCGGCAATCAGGGCAACGACAACTTCATGTTCACGAGTGGGAATGGCAAGGATTCCGTGATCGACTTCACGGTGGGGGATAGACTGAATATCGAGGACGGGATCAATCACACCGGTATTCATACGCTTGCCGATCTTGCCAGTCACATCAAGGCGGCTGGCCCTGATACCACGGTCGTTGATCTCGGAGAGGGCAATTCAATCACGCTCTCACATGTGAATGCCGACGATGTTCAGCATCACCCGGACAATTATTTCTCAATCATGCATATCACTGATCAGCCCATCTGATCCTCGCGGCTGTTCTTGTCGGCCGAACATGCCGCACGGGCACGGCGATCGCGTTGGCACACCATCCTGCCGGCGACGACCGCCGTCACCCTCGGCAGACGGTCAAACATTTCCCGATGAGCAGAGACATGGTGGCTACCCCACTTCGATTAATCCCTTTCAGTCGAATGAAGACCGACGAATGATAGAGGTGTCGCCGCTATTGAAATTGGAGGCAGCCGCCAAATTCGTAAACTCCGGCAAGCGAGCTCCCACTCCTTATTGGACGTTGTTCGAACAAGGCTGGTCATCCAATGGAGCGTTCTTTCTGTCTCAGCCTGGCGGCTGGTATCCGAGAGGGAAAACCGGGACGGAGTTCACTTTTTCGTCTCAAGCTCGTCAGCTTCTCGAAAGCCAACCTTCCTAGCATTCGAGCCTAGCTATCGACGCCGCCTGCGACTGAACTGGCCACGAATCCTGCGGATACGTGCTCGGCGGGGTATGCAGGAAACTTTGTTCTCAAAACAGATAGGAGACGCTTTGGAGATCAATCGGATAAGTGGTGCGGGCTCGCCAGGGTCCACAACGGGAAACGTCCAAACGCAGGCGGATCATGACCGATTTAGGCAGGTCGTGAATGAAGCCAAGTCGTCATCAGCTGTCGCACCAGGGTCGGCGAAAGCTCCGATTTGGAGGTCGAGCGCTCCATACGGAAGCTTTTCACGCGGTGACTACTCTTGGAACAACGACGTATGGGGGACGGGCGCTGGGCCTCAGACGATTTCAGTGAGAGCCGTCAACCAGTGGGACGTGTGGTCGAACCAGCCTAACACTCCTGGCATCAAAAGCTATCCGCACGAGACTTTCAACGTCGGAAAGCCGCTCAGCTCCATCAAGAGTTTGACCTCGAGCTTCAGCCAGCAAGTGCCTGGCGGCGGCGCTTGGGACACCGCCTATGATATTTGGGACAGCTCAAACGAGCACGAGATAATGCTCTGGACAAACTACACCGGAAATCCCGACGGTGGCGGCAACGTTAAGCCAATTTCGTATCATTACGCCCCTTCCGGGGCCGCGATTCCAGTCTACAGAAATGTCAACATAGGTGGAGCGACTTGGAACGTGTTTGAAGGCTTCAATGGTCACAAGGTCATCTCACTGCTACCCACCTCGAAGACCAACAACGGCACGGTGGACATCAAGAGTGCCCTGGAGTGGATCAAGTCGAAGGGCTACTTTGGCGACATCAAGGTTGGTAGCGTCCAATACGGTGTCGAGATTACTTCTTCACCAGGAGGAATGAACTTCAATTTCAACAACTGGGCGGTGACTTCGAAGTGAATATCCACAGGGTGAGCTGGCCTGCAGTCACGCCATTGAGCCGCGCCGACTGACGGGCTCAGCTTGCCGCTTACTGTTGAAAGGTCCGACTCCAGTGACACAGCGACCAGAGACCGCACCGCTTGAAGGCACTTACAAAAGAAGAGCCGCTTGCGTTGCCGCAAGCGACCCAAGTCTAGGGAGGAACGCCCAAGGAGGGCAGCGATAGCGGGGCGCTACCGCGCATCCTGAAAATAAGACCATCGTATCGGCGGCTCAATTGAACGTAGGGAAAGGTCGGGCATCTAATGGGGGCATGGAACGATACGAAGGTATATGGTGCCCGCTGGTGAAGCCGACCACTTCCGCACTAGGCGTGGGCTGTCATTTCCGATGCATCACATCGAGCAATGGCAAGAACTTGGTCACCGAGCTGTGGCTGACTTGCCTTGCATTATTCAAACTACATCGGTGAGAAATTCGCGATGAACTTGCCCCCGGACTTAATCCCGTTGCCTCCCGCAGGACAGCCAAGCCCGAGGCTATGCTTATCCTCGTCGGTCAAAGAGCTTGCTGGACGACTGGCGTGGAATGATGCCATCGGGAGGTGACGACCAACCGATTCCTAACCGGGGCCGCCTCCTTCACCTGGGCCATAGCAACATGGACCCATAGTCCCCGAGCCCGCCGCCAGATCGGGCCCTCGTCGAGATCAAGCCGATTGTACATCCATCGGAGATCAACTCGCTTCAGGCCCCAGCGCGACCGCAAGGTGTTTCTTGCCAAGCCGGGCGGCCCAAGCAGCAGCACGTTTCGTCGTCGGCGGCGGTCAATTGGCTGTCGTTTGATTGACAGAGCTTGACAATAGCGAGAGTGCCCTCCTCCCGAGCGTCGACCGCAATTACGTCATCGTGTTCAACGGAGGCAAATTTCTTGACGCTGGTTCGATCTGTAAATCGACGTCACACCGATGACAATCGGGAGGGGAAAAGCGGTATAGAAACACGCACGGCGAGTCATTGCCCCGAAAATGGGACATCTGATACGGAACGACGAGAGACGACAAGTGAATGATCACGTAGGTTTCCAGAGTTACTTGCATAGTGACCCCGCCGACCTGTTGCCCGATGAGGGCGCTCGGCATCGTTTTGAGGCGATCGTGGATCGTGCAGCGGATGCGCGCTCAACGTGGTTGCCGGTTGAGGAGCAGATGCGCGCAACTCGTGCAGAGCTTCATCGCGTCGAGACCCACCGCCAACGGCTGATATTGGCCCGCAGCGCCGACCGTCGCAGCGCGGACAAGGAGGACAAGCAAATCCGTGACCTCGACAAGCAAGCCAGCGAACTGACCGAAAAGTTGCGTCGCCTCATCGCTCGAGAGGCGACCGCTGCTGCCCGCATGCGTAACTGCGAGATCCTGGCATCCCGCTGCCGGGCCTTTCTGGCTCACGGTGGCCAGCCGTCGCGCGCGCGCCTTGCCTCCGTCTCTCCAATCGCGCTGTCGGAGATTCTAGAGCGAGGCGAACGGATCATTGACGCGCTCGAGCGTCTGCGCCTGCACATCCGGGAGCTCGAAGCCGACGCCCACCAGATCCGCAGTGCGCCATTTCCCAGTGAGGCGAAGAAGCGAGACGCCGCGGCGCTGATCGCAGGCCTGGCGGAACGTGGGGCGCCATCTATCTCGGCCATGATTGATGACAACACCAGCGAGATCGGATGGCCTTACACCCTCCAGGAACACAATCTGATTGCTGTCGTCCCCGATGCGAACACGCGGGTTGTGGGCACCGCATCTGGGCAGGTTCCCGATGTGATTGGGCTGCTTTGTTGGGCCCTTCGTGACACTCTGACCGAAAAGGTGAACGAGCTGATCGACATGAACAGCGACGATGCCGCCGCGCTCTCCGCGGATGAGCGTGAAAAGCAGCTGGCCCAAATCGAAGCCGACAAACTGATGACCGAACGCAAAGAGGCCGCCCTGGTACAGGCCGCGCAGGCTGCGGGCGAGGCCGTTGAACACCGCCACGACATCAGCGCTCTGGCCGCGCTCCAGCTCGGGCTGGTCACGCAGTCACGATGAGGTCTGCGACTGCCCTCGGCAGGCATCCCGGCTGCTCGCGGCAGTCCCTCTCGGCGCAATCGTCTCCACGACCAACATCCCGACCACCTGCTTTCATTCCGAAAGTGACGGCAGAAATGGCGCTCTGCTGCGCCAGGAGAACGAAGGGCTGCGCATGGAGCGAGACATTTTAAGAAGGTGATTGCGATTTTTGCCGGAAGCCGGACATGATCTTCCGCTTTATCGAGGACCATCGCGGCGCCTATCGATCTCAGCCCGGCGCCCTTCGTCTGCGTTGACGACCTTGCCTTTGGCGATCCCGGCCTTGATGAAAGCGGCGGCCTGCCTCTCGGAACCGAACACGGGCGGGACCGAATTGCCGCCGCGCCCGCGGATGGCAACCTTGCCCTTGCCGTTCTGACTACGGGTAAAGCGGCGGTCAACGCGATCCTCTTGAGGTTGGCGGGCTTCACGTCGCCGAAATAGCGAGCCGCCTACTGGGATGGCCTGCATGAACGCTCCGACATGCGCCGGATCAATCATCAGGAGGCGTACAGCCTCGACGGCGCTTGCACAATCAGGCTGGGGAGTATTTCAGCCGCCGCCGTCCACCTCAGCAATCTTACCTTCGCCGCCCATGATATCGGCCCACGGATAGCCTTGAAGGCCGTCTCGGCTTCCGCGTCAGTCATGCGGAAACACCTGAGCTAAGCTCAGGGTCCTAATTGTCGCGGCGAGTGGCTGCCGGCCAAAGATCCTGAGCGAAATCTTCGATGTGAATTCGGGTACCTTTGGGTCCACGGTTGAAACGCTTCACCAGCAAGACCTTGCCGGTCGACAATGTGTTGAATTCTTCGGGAATTCCTTCGAAATCGGATTTTTCGACAAGCTCGCGTTCCGGCACGTCCATTCCGAGGATTTCGGACAGCGCCAGAAAGGCGAACTCGTTTTCCGACAATCCGACAAGATTGGGCGAAGGGAATTTTCCGATGTACTGACCTTGCTCGTCGCCGATGGGCAAACTCAGTCCGCCACCCCTGCCCGTATTTTTCATCACGGAGGTCTTCATCTGAACTCCCGCCAAGGAAAACCGCACTTTGATCTCACGTGGATTGTCTGGAACGGCGAGGAAAGCAGACATCCTGCGTTGAGGGGTCAGAAATCGCAAGGATTTGCCAACCATGGATGCTTTCAGGGCCGGCCGCTAACCAATCGAAAATCGATCCGCCTCATGTTCGCGCTGTAAGCTGAATGGGCAAATCAAACATGACAGGATCGGCAATTCTGGAAAACGTGCGTCGCTACCGCGCAATAGCTTCGCTGTGCCGTCAAGCCGCAGCATTCCGCCCACTCCAGCGAGTCTCATTGCTGACGCAGGCCGACGAATGGGAGCAGAGAGCGGTAAGTGAGATCGAAGAATACTTTGATGCCCAAGACTCTCCGATACTCGCTCAGCCCTCAGACAACGTCAATTGAGCGAGAGCTTAGTTAAGAAAGCGCATACGCTTGGCCCACCCCTACCCTTCAAGACAAGGCCGGACTGCTGATGAAGCCCCGCAACGATCCACTGATGGACCTTCTCCGAAAAATGCGGCCGGCCCATCAGTTCGGGGAATCTCGCGGCGATGACCTCCGTACGAACATAGGACTCGCTGCGTTTACCCTTGTAGCCGGTGCAGTGATAATAGATGTATCGCCCCTTGTGGATCTCACCGACGAAGGCACAGCCGCAGTATCCGCAATTCATAAGCCCTGAGAAGGGAAAGTCTCTTGGACCGCGCCGAAGCTTGGTGGCATTGCGCTTGTCCAAGACAGCCCGAACCCGCTCGCGAGGTTTCATCGTTCATGAAAATCCCGTGGATTTTATTGCGGCGCCTCGTTGACGACGGGAATGACCCAACTCAACCTAAGACTGCCTGATAAGACCTCCATCCACCAATGTGGAACAAAATCGTTCCATTTGAGTGTTTGTGGAGCGATGACTTGCCAAGGATCATCTTATAGGTTCACGCGCAAGCCATTGATTTTATTGATATTGCGGAGAATATTACCCCTATTCTCCGCACCTTATACGTAGAATATTATTGCGTTTGCGAGGAATAAGGTGCATATTCTCCGCATGAGGTGCGGTGAATGACGACTTATATCCACGAACTGAAAGACTGGCCGAAATTTACCTGGAATAGCTCAAAGCTGGCCCAGAAGCTGGGAGCTGTCCGTCACCGGCAGGGTCGTCTCACCGGTCGCATGGAAGAGCTCGGCTTTCGGCTGCGAACCGAAGCCAATCTTGAGGCCCTTACCGAGGAAGTCACCAAGTCGAGCGAGATCGAGGGCGAGGTTCTGAGCCGCGATCAGGTGCGATCATCGCTGGCACGCCGCCTGGGTGTCGATATCGGCGCCTTGACGCCCGTCGAGCGCAATGTCGAGGGCATCGTTGAGATGATGCTGGACGCCACCGGCAGATATGACGCTCCCCTCACCTCTGACCGTCTCTTTGGCTGGCATGCCGCCTTGTTTCCGACGGGCCGCAGCGGCATGACGAAGATCGCCGTCGGGAACTGGCCCACGGAGGACACGGGGCCGATGCAGGTTGTCTCGGGGCCAATCGGACGCGAGCGCGTTCACTATGAAGCTCCCAAAGCTGGTTTGCTTCCTGACGAGATGAAAGCCTTCATCGGCTGGTTCAACGGTACGCAGGACATCGATCCAGTTATCAAGGCTGCCATGGCGCATCTATGGTTCGTTACCATCCATCCGTTCGAAGATGGCAATGGTCGTATCGCCCGCGCGATTTCCGAGATGGCGCTGGCGCGGTCAGAGAACAGTTCACAGCGCTTCTACAGCATGTCAGCGCAGATCCGGCAGGAGCGGAACGCCTATTACGATATCCTCGAAGCCACGCAGAAAGGCGATCTCGACATCACGGTATGGCTGGAGTGGTTTCTGGACTGCCTTGACCGGGCCTTTGATCGCGCCGACACCATCCTCGCCTCGGTTCTACGGAAAGCCCACTTCTGGAAGAAGCAAGCGAACCAGAAATTTAACGACCGACAGCGGGCGATGATTGAGCGTTTGTTCGAGGGCTTTGAAGGCAAGCTCACATCTTCGAAATGGGCACAGCTTACCAAATCATCGCAGGATACGGCCCTGCGGGACATCGATGATCTCGTCGCCAGGGGCGTTTTGGCGAAAGACGCGGCCGGCGGGCGTAGTACGAGCTATTCATTGATTGACGAAGTCTGAACACATCAGCGACCTAAGAGGATATTCATGGCGGCCTGAAAGGCGGAAACGCCAGCACCCGAGCTGAGATGGCCGAGCTCTTGTCCGCTAGCAAGAAGTTCCAATGAACGCATACGCGAAACCCTCGCAGTCCGCGCCAAATTAAAGCCCGTTGATTTTTTCGCCTATTTGAGACCCCGGTTTGGTCAACCGAACAGAACTTTCTACGCAAAGATGACAGCGATAACATCATGCACTGGGATTTTCAGCTGAGGGCGGAGAATGCAGACGTTTACATTTGCGGCCATCTCCGAGAAGTTCATTTGATTGTCTCGGAGAAATTGACCGACGAGAAGTGGAGTATCGGCGCGATCAAAGCTGATTTCAGTCGCGTTGCAAAAGAAAAATCAGCAATCTTCAGAGCTTCGAAAAATACATTCTGTTCCAAAACAAATACGCCCGCGATAGCTAACCTCTGTGTCGATCTTCATGCGAGCATTTCGGACGCCCCGGCCCAGTAGACGTAATTTATCCGAGCAAAGCCGAAGCGAGTTTGGAAGAGACAAAGAAGTTGGCCGACGAACGATCCAAGCGGATCGAAAAGCTTTTTGGCGATTGTCTGAAGCTGCGGCTCCTGATGCCGATTATGGCCGGAGACCGCAACGATTAAATGCGTTTGAAGCGGAATGAGCTGAGCTAGCGGTCAAGAAGGCCTTTTGCGCGTTGGCAATCGGTGACGAAATCGCGATCGCTTCAGCATTCGTGGTACATGCTTGTCCCGCAACCGTTGTTCGCGTGCCGCCGCAACTGCCCCGACGGGGCACTTTTCTCCTCGATCTCGTCAGCTTTAACCAGGAAGTCTGACGAAATGCTGACAAGCGCTATGTTGTTGATCAGGAGTCCGATCGCGGTTGTGAGTAGACGAAATATTCGGTCGCTTGCCAAATCTCGAGTCCTTTCCATTTGGGGTCATATCTGGCGGCGAAGAAAATTCGATCCTTGTGCGCCATTCGCTCGTTGATGCAGCGATGGAAACCACACTGGTCTCTCTCGGGAGCCGCGCGGTCGGTGCGCCGGCATCCGAAAACATCATGACGTAGCGAGGGGCGGGTGGAAACAAGATCGAGCCCCTCGCAATTGGATGGCCGCATCACAGTTCAAGCCCGCGGTCCCCAAGCACCTGGCGCATCAGTGCGCCCTTGATCTCGCGGGCGATCTCCTCGCGGATCTGGGCTCCGAGCTGCACCTCGGCCTCGCTGTCTCCGGTTAGGTGATGATCTGCGAGCCGTTGCTCAAGGCGGCTCGGAAATTCCTCGTCCATCGCCTCCCTGAGCCGGACCTGCATCTGTGCATGGGCTTCGGGGGCGATCCGGCTCACCACCATCTCCCAAGGTTGCCAGTGAGTTGCCAGATAGTCGGCGAACCCCGCCTCCTCTTGATTGCGCACCTGCGTCTCGGCTGCGGTGAGATCGTGCTCAGTGACGTAGGAGACTTCATAGAACCGCATGTCCGGCGCGATGAGCTGCAGGTCCAGCCGATCACGTAGCTTGACCTGATAGGCGAGATAGACCTCGATCTCGTCGACGAACCGGAGCGAGTTGACCTTCTGACGGGCGATCGAATCGAGCGCATTCAGGCGGAACAGGACCCGCGCCTGCTGGATGAGTTCACCGAGCCGATCGTCATAGGTGCCATCCTCGACATCAGCCTTCAGACGTGCGGTCTGCATGCCGTTCCAGGTCAGGGTGATGCGATCCTGGCAGGTCTCGCTCGCCCCGAAAGCCAGCTGAAAAAACCGCTGGCGCAATGGCGGCCTGATCGCTGCCTGCCGCAGATCTTCGGCCACCGCCTGTCGGAACTCGGGATTGTCATAATTCACAGTCTTCTGCAGCTTGTCGAGGAAGAGCGCGTATGCCGGGGCACCCGCCTCGTCGGCGAAGTTCTGCCAGGCGGCGATCGCCTCCGGCTCGCCCTTCAACCAGTCCGCTACCGCCTCGGCTAGTGGCCGTTCCTGATCCACCGCCGTTCCCCCGCCCATCGAGAAGAAGACCCGCGGGCCAGCATAGTGCGGGGCATTCAGAGCTCCCGCCAAATTCGTCCGCACCTGCTCGGGCAGCGGATTGTCATCCACATAAACCATGCACCCAGAACCTAGCTGGGTTAGCAGGGTCTCCGGCAAGCCGATCAACCGGTTGTCGCGTGCCTCGAGCACCTGAAGCTCGGCCGGGAGGGTCTCGGGCAGGCTCGTCAGCCTGTTGCCGCTGACGTGAAGTCTCTGGAGCTCGGGCGGGAGTGTCTCGGGCAGACTATTCAGGTGGTTATCGCGGGCGAAGAGTAACTGAAGCTCGGCGGGCAGAGTGTCGGGCAGGCTCGCCAGCCTGTTGCCATCGGCTTCGAGCTCCTGGAGGTCGGGCGGGAGGGTATCAGGCAGGCTGGTCAGCCGGTTGCCGCCGACGGCAAGCAACTGAAGTCCGCTCGGGAGGGCGTCGGGCAGGCTGGTCAGCAGGTTGCCGCGGACATCGAGGTCCTGGAGCCCGACCGGCAGGGTGTCGGGCAAGCTGGTCAGCCGGTTGCTGCTGACGGCGAGTGTCGAAAGACCCTCCGGGAGGGTGTCGGGCAGCCCGGTCAGCTGGTTGCTGCCGATGACGAGTGACTGGAGTCCCGTCGGGAGGGCGTCGGGCAGGCGAGTCAATCGGTTGTTGCTGGCGCCGAGCGTCCGAAGTCCAGACGGGAGAGTGTCAGGCAAGTGCACCAGCTCGTTGTCGCTCACGTTGAGCGATTGGAGCCCGGGCGGAAGGGTGTCGGGCAATGTCGTCAGGCCTAAGTATTGCAGCTCCAGCCCTGCATAGACGTCGCCAGCTTCGCCCCAGGCTCTTATTCGTCTTACCGCCTCTTGCCGATCCTCGCCTTCCGCCTGCCGCTCATCGCAGGCCCATTTGTCCAAGATCTGGTCGAGCCGCGATTCCCTGAGGACGGAGCCTTCGAAGTCCGCCGCGCCGTCTGCAGGGCCAGAGGCCCGTGTGTCATGCAATGCTTCGGTCCACTGCGCTGCGGCCGGGGTGAGCCGGCGGCCTCCTGTTGAGGTATTGGCGTCACCTGGCAGGGGCTGTCGGCCGAGGATTGCTGCCCCGAGATTTTGCTGCCAAGGATTTGCGGGGGTCGTTGCCCACTCCGGCGCTACGTCACCGGCCTCCGCCCACGAATGCTCCGCCTGGCCGACACTATGCGTCGGCCAATCGGCAGCCGCATCCATGCCGTGCCAATAATCCGGCAGACTGAAACTGCCGACTGGCAACTGGCCACCGCGATCCGCGGCCGCAAAGAGCACATGGTGGTGATGGCCCCCTTGTTCCAAGCGGCCTGGCGGATCTGAGGCCAACTGCGAAGTGCCTTCTCCGACGCGCCGCTCATGCGGCATTCTCAAATGATCCGTATCTCTGTTCGACACAACGTCCGCGTCGCCGAGCCTATTTGAACTGGAGGGCGGGCGCCCGTGCGGATGCAACTCGTTCAGGTGATGCGGAAACCCCGCTTGGTCCGCCTGCTGCTCTTCCAGCCCATAATAGTACGCCCGATCGACATCTGGGGCCTCGAATGGGCTGAGGTTGTTGAACGGATCCATCCCATCTCCTTTGACAGATATTAGCTAACGCCGAAGCTGGACAAACACGTTCTCGCTACGAGGCTTAGCTTTCGAGAAGCTGACGAGGAATCAGAATGAGCGTAACTGTCCTGCGGGACGCTTAGCGCTTGATTGCCCGCGCTGGAGTTCGACATGCCGATGCCGGACCATGTCGGCACTTCGAGAAGTAGATTTCTGAGGCTCTCTCAAGAACGTCCGCGCTTGTGGGCGCCGGCAACGCCGAAGACAGCTGGTGGCGATCTCATGGTCAATTCCGTCTAAGCTGAAGCTAGTCTAATGCGCCGCGATCATGACGCCCGCCGGTCAACGCCACACAGGTCTGCAAGACTTGTGAGGGACAGTCGCCGCTGGGCGGGTTATCCGCGCGAGACGCAGGAGATGGTGTTCGACGCCGACGACAGGGCGTTCGCCTGTTCAAGGGCACCGGCGGCCAGCGCGCCCATGTCCCGGATCATCATCGCGCAGACTGTATTCATGCGCTCGCGTCCGTCGCGGCTCCTTTGCGCCTTCGTCCGCTCAAGCATGCAAGTGCGGGCATTCCTTCACTGCGTTACGGCCGCGTCGCGGTGCATCTCTTGCCCCAGCGGAGCGCGGTGACGCCTTCCTCGGCGGTGCCCCAGAGGATGTCGGCGTCTGCCTGCACTTCCTTGGACTAGGTGGGTTCGGGACTGCCAACGGAGACTGAGTTGAATGTCCTCAATCACATCGTGGAGACGGTGGTGGCTTGACGTTCGCGTCTCGAACTCGTCGGTCAGATGCCGGGCTTCCGGCCGAGGTGCTGCGAGACATGTTGAGCTTTCCACCGGAGCGCGGGAAAGGCCTCGATGCGTTTTCTACATCGTCGTTCGCAGGAAGCGTATCGACCTCGATGCTTGCGCGATCGTAGAGCGCGTCGAGGAAGGCCAGCTCTCCGTCATCGTGCTTGAAGAGCGGCGCCAGTTTTTCTTGACATTCCGCTAGAATTCGGTCGCACCATTTCTTCGGGCCGCCCTCCGCGTCAAACATGCCGTTCTTGACTACGGACAGCAGCTTGTTGTTCAGGTCGTTGAGATCGTATTTGTAGTCCTTCAGCGACACCGTGCGCCAATCCAGATCCCTGGAAGCGGCGCCGATCACAAGCGCTCCGACCTTAACTTGCGCCCAATCGATGTTTTCGTTCTGCAGCAGCCTCCAGGCGTCGTACAGATCGCGCGATGCCCGCCGGGCCACCAGGGCGACGATCTTGCCGGCGGCGATTTCGTGGAGGTCGACCACGCCGACGTTCTTCGCTTCGTAGTCGCCGAGCTTTGCGGAATTCATTCTGTCCCAGCCGAAGAACGGCGTCCGGAAGAGATAGTTCACGTCCACTTCCAGCGTGCCCGGGCGCTGATAGGCCGAGACGTACCTAAAGCGCCATTTGCCGCCGGCGTGTTCACCGGAAGGATCGCGGCCGATTTCGTACCCCTTGCTCTGCAGGAGCGCGGGAAGGCGCGTGTTGATGATCTTGGAATCCCGCAGCATGGCTTCCCTATCCGCGGCGCCGACGTAGTTCAGATCGATGTCGACGGAAAGCCGGTCGAGTGCGAGATAGAATAAGTTGAGCGCGGTGCCGCCTTTGAGTGCGAGCAGCTTCCCGAGCTCGCGGTCATTCGCGATCTGGTGGAGCACGTCGATCAACCGGATGACGCGCTCGACCGAGGCCGGTTGGAACGAAACGTCGGTGGCAATCTTTTCGAGGCGTTCGACCGAGATCACGGCATCATCTCCGGTGACATCCCTTCGAAGGACGGGTTGAGGAAATCCGGAGGCAGGACGACGTTCCAGCCTTCCATCGCATGGCCTCGGGCGTTGCTTCCCAACGCAGGTCTTGGTGCCGGCGGGGCGGCACGCTTCAGTTCGTCTAATACCTGCGTGTCGACGAAGAGATCGTCTTTCCGGCTCTCAAGCCAGGCACCGCACACGCCGACGAGCGTCTGGTTGTCGCGACCGAGCGCGAACTTCGCGAATTTGCCAACGTCGAACGCTTTGAGGCTGTGGAGCGCGTTCGCGAGTTCCTCGACGCCGCCGGTCAGGTCCGGGCGCTCGATGCAGTCGACGAGCGTTCGCTCGACGCCGGTCGCGATAACGTCGAGACCGCGGCGGTCCATCGTGATCGTGCCGGACATTTCCTCGGAGCGACGGCGCAGCGAGGCGGGTTGCGCGACGAACCTGACGGGACCAACGAGCGTTTTTATTTCGCCCGGGCGACCTCCGCTGAGGAGTTGGGTCTGAGAGCTTTCCGAATAGGCGAGCCCGTGCAGTTCGAGTGCGGTGTGGTACGCGACGACACCATCGTCGCGTATGCGCGATGCGACCAGAATCCGGTCGGGATGGAAGTTCGCCGGATCCAGGTGCGGCGGGACGGAGGCATACACACCCGGCGCGACATGGCGTATTCGTCCGGAGGCGGCGTGGTACTTAAGCAATGAGTCCGACGACGAGAGCGGCTGGCCGGGAGATACGGTTTTACGGAACTCGGTCCGGGTGAAGACCGGATGTGAGGACAGAAACCTTTCAACTTTCCCTTTCGGTCCCACCATCTCGATGCGCTCCTTGGGGTATATTATACCCCAAAAAATACGCTCCGCAAAAGATAATAAGTTCAATGCGTACAATAGGGTATATAATACCCCAAAAACTACAACAAACACGAGTGCCGAGCTACCCGATCGCGAGGCCCTCGTCCGCCCCTCCGATCCGATGGGCGGCAATCGGGCAACAAAACCGGCGCCATCATGCGCCGCCGGCATTACCCAATGCCGCTGCGGCCGCTCAACGGTCGCCGACTGAAAAGCTTTCGGATTCTTGAACACCCCGCCTAGTAACGATGGGTACCGGGACGTCGCCTTCTGACGATCTCTCGCGTAAATATCGTCGATGACGATCGACATCGATATGGGCTTCTTTGCGCCCGAAGGCTCGATGATCGGCAGCACCCAAAGCTGGCTAGATCTGATGGGGCGACCTCTCGGGCGGCCACCGCAAACGAGCAACACAGGTCCCGGCGCCGGCGCGGGTGGTCGCTCCGTATTGTTTCACGGTTGCCTCGCAGCGTGCCGAAATGCCGTCCAGCATCGCATCGAGCACCGGTTCCTTCAGTTCGCCGGCCCGCGCTTCCTTCACGACGCGCTCAGCGCGTCCGGTATCTTCTCGGCGAGCGCGACCAACGCGATGTTTAATAGGGCTCGCGAAGTCGGGCACTTGCGCTGCGAAGTGCCCGTTGAGCAGGTGTAAGGACTGCGGCAACCTCATATTTGGCTCACCGTCTTGGTAAGTCGGTTATCGCTGATGACACGGGAGTTCCGCCCTACATGCCAGCAGGTCAGCGCGATCTCGGTCTGCTCTTTCTGGCTGACCAACGCGCCGTTCGTAATTGGCGGCCAACTGCAACAAGCGCTTTTTGATGAACGGGTCAGCTTGCCCAGCAAGTTCCCGCACGGTTCGCGCCCTCTCTCTGCAAAACTCGTCGTCCATAGTACCCCACCGAAACTGCCTTCCGGATAATGCCCGTGAAGAAGTGGGACTGCATATGACCCAGGTTACACTGCAAGATATTCTCCGCAGTTTTGATCGACGCTGCGCGAGATCGATAGCATTTTTGCCAAGGTCAGCTGCCGTGCGCGCCTCGCACCTGGTCGGGCTCCCGCTTCATGCTGTACGTCGATTGAATCCAGCTTTCCTGCGGCGTCGCCGCGGCCTCTGACGGCGACTGCGGGGGGTAAGTGATTTTGCCGCATCTGTGACCGCTTGCGCAGCGACTTCGCTGCGCGAGGGGTCGATCGTTGATCGAGGCGGCTCTCTTTGATCGGCGGCGGCCCTTTCGAGCGCAGAGAGGAATTGCCGGCCGTCTTCCGTAATTTCCCAGCCGAACGCATCGCGAAAGACAAACTTCGCCGAAAAGATATTCAGGTCCGGCGCATGTTGGGCCAACCGCTTCATGCGATCGGTCCAGTCACGGCCGCTGTTCATCAGGATCTCCACGGCGCGTCGGACTTCGGCAACAGAAGCTCGCCCGCCAGGCTGGCCGGCCAATACTTTCAGGACGGTCAGCTGGAAGGACACTTGCCGTGTCTCCGATGGCTGTGTGTGTGCAGTTCCCCTGCAATGGATCAATGTCAGGGGCGGATCGTCAACAGCACGACGCCGTTAACCTCAACTATATTGGCTATTCCCGCGGGGCCAGCTCCTGGGATTTGACCTCGCCCTCGCTCAAGCTAATGCACGACTTTTCATCGAGGGCCGGTACGTCAGCGTAGCAGGACGGACCCGCAGCCGGAGCGCTGCGCGCCCATCGTCCATAACGGACGAACTCCACTGTGGGAGCTCCTCCATACGCTACAGCATCGCCCTTCGATCGTGAGCGCCGGTCGGCGCATCGTGACTTCGGGCGATACATGCACCTCTCGACCCGTCGGGCACGGGCGTACGGTTCGGACCGTTCATCGCTACCGACGATTTCCCGCCACGCTCACACCTGCACGAGGAAAATCTGGAACTGCCCTGGCATTGGCGATCGACGGCTTGAATTAAGCCTTCAGGCAGTATTGCAGCATAGCCTTGGCTGGAAACGACAGTCGTACGGCAAGCGTCCGGCGCACCGATGACGAGACATCGCCAGACGCAGGTACGAGAACACGCCTAGCAGGCAGAAGCTTCCCGGAGGCGAACTGGATCAGCCAACCCTAAGATCCTCGGCAGACATCTTGCCCGAGCGCCCGGCCTTGAGCTGGTAACTTACCCGGGCTCCCTCTTCGAGGGTGGTGTAACCGGCCTTTTCGACGGCGCTGATGTGCACGAAGACATCGGCACTTCCGTCCTCCGGCCGAATAAAGCCATAACCTTTGGTCGAATTGAACCACTTCACAATACCCATTGCCACGGCGGCATCTCCATAAGTGAACCGTTGTGATCTAGCGAAGAGTCTCGCAGCCATCAAGGTGGACAAAGAGACATTGGTTCGCTGCGCCCGTCACGCCCGCGACCTCTTTGTCGTATTGCCTACGCGGCCCGAACGCTCTGCGCGGCCGGCAGCAGGACCTAATGCTGAAGCCAGTTCGCCTCAGGGCTTCGCAATCCAAATGACGTCTGAACCTTCGGCTCATTCATCGCGCGTGACCGCGTTACAGGAGAGTTGTAGACCGGAGATCATGGCACGCTCATCCGCAGCCGAGCTGAAGCGAATGGTCCGGTCGCCCTTGCAGAACCAGGCTGCCGTAAACTGCTTCGCACAACCCGGAGCAGGATCACCAATCCGCGCCATGCCGGCATTGAAGGTGCATGCGTCCTTGCCGTTACAGGCTGCTGCAACCGCACCCGTGGCGTTGCCACGCGCCGAAATCCAGCGGCAATTGCCGCCATAAGTGGCAGAAACGACCGAAATCCCTGATTGCGTGACGGCGTCCCCCGCCGCATCGCGCAGCGCATACGTTGCGGCCGCACCGACGAGAGTGGCAAGGCCAACACTTCCCAATCTTACCAGGCGCCTGCGCTGTTCTGGCGAGGCCGCCTGATAGCAGCTGCGAATTCGTCTTCGGGCCGGCACCTCCAAGCCGAAATGCAGCAGGATCGCGACGCAGGTGGCCAGAGTGAAAGCAAGCGCGAGCGCACCGAGATGGCCAAGCAGTTGGCCTGCGGTTTCCCAACGCACCGCCGGAAAACGCTGGTAGATGATGATGTGTACAAGGTAGAGCGCAAAGCTGGCCTCTCCGAGGACGACAAGCCACCTTGCCGACAACAGCCGTCCTGCACTGCTGACCGGCTGAGCCGCCGCAACAAGGATGAGCGCCACCGGTGCCGCCAGAGCGATATTGTTGCGTGCAATATCGAACAGGCTCATGGTCGCCCCAAACGGCGTCTTGTGGGCGGTAAACCAGAACACCCAGCCTATCGCGCCGACACCAACGATTGCGGCGATATCGAGCAGAGCTCGAGATGGTCTGAAATCCTCGGCCAGCCACGCTTCATGGAGCTTCGCCAAGCAACAGCCGAGCACGAATTCCCATAACCTGCAGAACGGCGAAAAATAGACGAGCCAGAGGATGAGCGTGTTCTTCCAGTTCGGCAGAGCCGCATCTGTTCCATAGGCGTGAAGCGCAAACAGATTGATGCGGTCCTGAAGCATAAGCACCGCAAGGTCGATGCCAAGCTCGATTGTGACTGCGCCAATCGCGCATAAGATCGCCGCAGGAACTGTTCTGATCCGCGCAAGTAACGGGCAAACGAACGGAAAAACCAGATAGAAGAACCATTCGGTGCTAACTGACCATGAGACGATGCCGATCTCCTCGTACTGCCAGACGGGGGCAACACCAGCTACATTTGCGAAGAACCAGGTTTGAATCATCCCGAGTTGAAATGGGACAATGTGCCACGAAAATCCCTCGGCTGCCGGCTCAGTTCCGAGAAGCCATGGCCAGACCATCGGTCCAGTCAGGAGTTCAACGAGAAAGAGAACAACAAACAGAGGATAGATTCGCGCTGTGCGCGCCACGAGAAATTCCGGGATCGCCTTGCGCGGACTACCGGCAATCGAGCTGCCATAGTTATATTGAATGACAAAGCCGCTCAGCGTGAAGAAGACGGACATTCCGAGCAGGCCCAGCGTCCCGATAGTGACATCGAGTGCAAGACTGGTACCCTCCAGGAACAGGCTTCCACCGTGAGACAATGCCACCGCTGCTGCCGCGACAAACCGGATGCCGGTCAGCGCGGGTATCGGCTTAACCATCGATGTCGCTCGTCATTTGCGCGATGGGTACAAAGTTTGGCGATCGATGGCACAAGGGCAGTCTGCTGGAAGAGAACGCAATAGAAGCAAGGAGGGCCGATCGCATCGCGCGAGCGTACGTGCCATGCGAGCAGCCGGATTCCGTCGGTAGCTCAAATCTGATCAGAGCGACCGCAGCACCTTATTGGCAAGCCCGCTAACGCTAAAACTCTGCCTTCTGGTAGGATGCCCCCGGATTCGAAGCTCATATTCCGGTCCGCCCGGCCTGGCGCGAGGCACGTCCTTTGACCGCACCGCCATACTCGCCGAACCCGCACATTCGCTTCCTAAAATGACGGGCCGTTGCCGGCCGATTTGCTCGCTGTGCGAGGCGGAGGTTATGGCGCCGAAGGTGCCCGACGCAAGTCCAGGTCGGAGCAGAGCAAGGAACCGCATTGGCGACGCACGACAAAGCCCAGCTCCAGTTACAGCGGATCCAAGCGCCAGATCGGGTCCTTTGGTAGCGCCGGTCTGAGCCGCGCTTTCATTTTCTTTGACAGCGACGGTCAAGGAATCTCGCTGCGGATTGGTGCAGCAACTCATTATTCTTTTCCTGCACGACTGGCCGCGCTTTCGCTTGGCCTAGCGTGCCAGAGAAGGAAAGGAAACGTGATGACAAAGAAGATCGCTGAGATCAAGACCACCATCCGCACCACCACTCCGTACACGGGTACGCTTTAGGGTTGGTTCGACGGATGCCTTGAATGCATCTAGCTGACGAGAGCATAGCGGCATCGGAGGGTGGTCGTTGCGACCACCCTCCTTTGTGAGACGTTTCTTGAGAGTAAGATGGTTGATTTGATTCAGCAGCGCATCGCTCCGGCCATTTTGTCATCCGTCGAGATCAATCCGATCACGATCTTGAAGACGGAGCCCGGCATGGCACCGGTGCCGACGATCAAATCGGCACTCGCCAGCTCTAGCTCCGACCTATCCGTCGCTGACGGCGACTGGCGGACCGGCGGCTATCTTGCCGGCCTGCAAGAGCTGATCGACGCCGAACTGAGGTGGGCCGATGAGAATAGGCCAAAACTGGTTGAGGCGGCACAGCAATCCTTGAAGCGGCTGTTTCCTCTCATGGTCAGCGACGCCTTTACCGTGCCGAAGGATCTCACCAATACCTCAAGTAAAGAAGAGCGTACACGCTTCTATCATCATGAGTATCAAAATAAGCTCCTGGTTGGATTAGCCGAATTCCTGATCAGGTGTGCCCAGGAGCGCAACGAGCGTCACATCATCATTGTCGATCGCGCGGCTGCCCTGTCCGCCCCGGCGAAGAACCTGATCAAGCTGCTCGTCAGGCTGGACGACGATGCGCGCTTGTTTCGCTTTGTCCTGATCGACTACGACCAACGCCTCTATTTCCAGGACGCCAGTGAAGTTCATTTCGGCAGATTTAGCTTACAGGAACTGGCGCCGATCCTGGATCGGGATGTCGCTGCGGAGAAGCAGCGGCAGATCCATGAAGCAAGTGGCGGAAATCCGCTGATTGCGGAGGCTTTAAGCACATGCGTAGCGGCCGGATTGCCGGTCATCGGCTACCTCGACCCCCTCGCGATCGTGGACCTTTATCTCGCCAGCCTCGACACCGGGGAACGGCACAGGCTTCTCAAATCGTACATTGAATCCGACTGCACGACGCCTGATCTTATCGCGCAACGAAACTATGCAACCTTCGACCAGCTGACCGCAGATCATCTGCACGAGCAATCGCACCGCGCTTGCCTCGACCTCTATCTGGCGGGCGCGGCGCCGCTCGTCATGCTGCATGCGCTATCGATACGGGACAAATACAAGCGCCTGGCACTGCTTGTAGAACCGAGTCAGATCCTGCAAATCATCGGCCTGTATGATCTCTGGTTTGGCTACTTCGGTGAAATTTTCGCCGATCCTGCGCTCCCCACCTTTGGCCCGGGAGATGCTCCGGCAGACGCTGCCTTCATCAACGCGGCTTTTGTGCTGTATTCGCTCGGCTGCGGCCGGGTGTCGGTTCCCTATCTGGATGAATTCTACGAAGCATTCCCGAAGAGCCGATACACGCCAACGGTTCTCTATGCCCAATCAATGACGTATGGACGCTATCAGCAGCCGGTCAATCTGACGGTCGCCGAAGAGTACGCGCTGCGAAATCTGGAGACCATCGAACGTGATTTCAAGGATCACGACAAGTACGATTATATCAAGGTGTTTGCAGAGAATGCATATGCCTATATCAAGGCCAAGCAGAAGAAGTATGACGAAGCCCTCACCCTTTGTGCGGAAGGCCATGGCAAGATGCTTAAGGCCTATGGCGAGGAACGTTTCAAGCTTCACCAGTCGATTCTGATCTACAACACCAGCCAGGTCTACGAACTCGTCGACGATCTTCCTCGGGCAGAAAAGCAGCTGCGTGAGGCCATTGCCTACGATCCCTATTACGGCGAGTATCACAATGACCTGGGGAACCTGCTTTCGAAAGTACCCGGAAGGGAAGCTGAGGCTCTACAGGCCTATGCGCGCGCCATTGAGCTTTGTCCCCCCTATTACGAAGCCCATCTGAACAGGGCCGCACTTCGCAACAGAATGGGATATGCCGTAGGCGCCCTGGCCGATCTCGATAGAACGCTTCTCATCAAGCCGAACGAATGGCGAGCTCACTTCCAGAAGGGCAACATCTTGATGCGGCAAGACAGGCCGGAAGCTGCTCTGGAGTCCTATTCTGCGGCAGCCGATATCGATTCCAAGAATCCAGATTTACAGAGCAACCTCGGCCTTGCCTATTCCGAGCTCGGTAAGGGGAGCGAGAGCATCGCGCATTATCTCCGAGCCCTTGAACTCAATCCTCGGCATGCACTCACGCACAACAATCTCGCCATCGAGTACTTCAACGAGGGGCGGCCGGACATATCACTGAACCACGCCACGGTCGCCGTCGAGATTGGGGGAGATCCAGACTACCTCCTCACTCGAGAGCACATCCAGGCGAGCCTACAAGCTGACCTAGCTTCGCGGCGGGACCGAGCTTCTGCGTCTTCCGCCGAGCCCTCATGAGGTGCGGCTTATGGATTCCTTGCCGTCGAAGCCGAGCGACGTCCAGCAGGATCGCCAGGTAGTGGTAGCTGCGCCTGGAAGGCTTTGCGCAGCGTCTAGCGGATCCTGTTGTGCGACAAGCGGTACCCACTCGAAAGCTCTGACCACACAAGGGGAACCGCGTTGACCGGTCCCGAAACGCCGCCCGCCAAAGCAGGGAGGCAGATATGATACCTTTTGACCAGTCGTGCGATTGCGAAAGCGTCCGTCATGCCCGTTCTGGGTCATTTATCTTCGCTTCCGCATCAAGCGATATTCACTCGATGACGTGTCCGATGAGCTAGGTCATAGATGACTGGTACGAGCACACGGCAGTTCGTTTATCTGTCACATTTGATCATTCAGATCGGCGGCTGGGCGTTCCGAATCGGCATCCTGATCGGCCTACTTCAATACGGCATGAGCGCCGCGGGTCTCGGCGTCGCCGTCAGTTTTGCGCCTATCATGCTTGGGAGCCTCTTCTTGTCGCCATTGGTCGACAGACGTAATCCCATCTCCGTCATGATGGTCGTCAATGCTATTCGCATCTGCGCGCTGCTCGCCATCTTCGGCACCGACGGTGCCGATTCCTTTCTGAGCTATGCCTCAATCGCCGTCCTGAGTCTGGTCCAGCCCGTCTACTTGTCTGCAGAAGTTTCTTTCTTCCGGCGCTTCACATCGGAGGACGACATGATATCGGTGCTGCGCAACATTGCCAATATCGACTGGCTCACCTATCTGCTTGGAATGTTTGCAGGTGCCATGCTCTCCGACCGATTGCATTTGCCCGGCGTTTTGGCATTCAACATGTCGGCGATCATCCTGTCCTTGGTCGTGCTCCTTGGCATCAAGCAGCAGTTCAAAAGGACACCGGCAGTCCTTGAGGCGCAGCCTTCCGGAACCATTCTGGACCTGGCACCTCTCTATCCCGCATTCTTGGCTGTCTTTCTGCTCAACCTCGGCGCCGGCATCATCAATGTCTATCCAGCAATACGTGCCACAGCTGACGGGGTTCTCGATAAAAGCGTTCTATTGACGATCGTCATGACCAATGGCGTTTTAGCCCTGCTGGGGGCGCTCGCCGTCAAGCCGATTTTCAACCTGCTCGGCGCCTTGCCAACCATCGCCGGGGCCGCAGTGCTGCTTGCGGCATGCCTTGCGATCATGTCGCTCGACGCTGGCCTGCCCGTAGTCATCGCCTCAAGTAGCGCGATGCTCGGCCTTGGCCAAATATTTGCGGCTGCCGCTCACACCTACATGGTCTCGTCAGTGGCTCCGGATCGGGCCGGTCGCCTTTCGGGATTATTTCAATGTTGTACCTATAGCGGTGTCGCGGGAAACGGCATCGCTTTGTCGCTTTTGAGTGATCGGCTCCCCTTCGGCATGATCGTGTTGCTATGCGCGGCGAGTGCATTTGTTGCTTTCGCCGTCGCGAGCCTTGCCGTAATCAGATCAAGACATTCTCAAGCTTCATGTCCTGTCGCTCGCTAGATCAGGTTGCACACGATGCCATGGGATCAGCTGTTCCTTTTAGAACGCCCCTTTGCAGATCCAACCTTGCCGGGACGAGAATTCTATTGCTGGCAATGCTTGCTGTTGGACGGGATATTGTCCGCATTTCCAAGCCGCGCTGCGAGGCTCGACGTTCGTCGGATTGCCTGGGCCAAGCCACGAACCGCACTCATCGAGAGGCTTGGCCAGGATCATCAGTCCGCGCCCGTTCTCATCTTCGAGAAGAGTGGCCCAGCACCTGAGAATGCGAAGTACACGAACGGGCTCGCCTATGTCGACGATTCATTTGCAATCCTTGATTTCTTGGCTCTGCGCCACGGGTTTCCGGCCCGTTATCCGGGAAGAGTGACGCCTTGCCCATCAGGTCGTCAACGCTTTGACGCCAGCATTGGCCTAACGGGAAGCTCTAATTGAGAGCGGCCCCGCTCGATCTCTCGAGTTGCGACCTGGAAAGACGACAGCGGATCCTGACTGAGTATTTCTGACAGGACCCATCGTTCAAACTCTTTGACAGCCGCCATATTTCGCGCGTGCCCATTGACAAACATGTAGATTGAGCGATTGACCGGCACAAAGCCAAACGGAGCCACAAGTTCTCCCTTCTCAAGGTTGCTTCGGACCAGAATTTGCGAGGATATTGCGGCTCCAAGCCCGCTTTTGGCGGCCTCGACAGCCAAGGAAAATGTATCGAACACGACGTGGCGCGATCCCTGCAAGCATATTGCAGCTGCGCTGGCCCATTCGTTCCAGCCGTCCACCCTGGCGGCCTCGTGAAGGAGAGGAATGGATAGAATGTCTGCCGGGCTTTTGATCGTCTCAAGTGTAGCAGGCGCACAAACTGGACCAATCATCTCGTTCGATACGTGCACCTCACGGATGGGAAGCGGCCGCTTCAACAGGCCGGAAATGAACAACACATCCAGCGCACCAACAGCCAGCGCGTCCAGATCGGCCGCGGTCTCAAAGACAAAATCAATATCCTGGTACTGTTGGCGGAACCGACCGATATGGGGCAACAGGCCGTGCGACAAGAATGTGGTTGAGCACCCCACCACCACTGAACGTCCTCCATCGCTCCTTCGTAGCTCATAGCATCCTTTCTCGAGCATTGTGAACGCGCTCGCACAGCTGCGCTTGAGCTGTTCGCCGTCGGATGTCAGCCGCACGCCCGAGCTATGGCGAACGAATAGCCGCCTGCCGAACCAATCCTCCAGAAGCCGCATCTGGTAGCTTACCGCGCCGGTCGTCATGTTTAACCGCTCGGCTGCCCTTGAGAAGCTTGGAAACTCGCTGACTGTCTCAAACAGATGAAGGCTTTTCAGAATAGGTAGCTTGCGCATCTGACTTACTTCATGCCGTCGCAAACTGCGATGAGTCATTGTTATTGGGCTAAGATGCGCCCGATTTTTTCCCAGCACCAACGATCGCTATTGCTGACTGGCCGGACGCTCTTGGCCACTGAGACCTCTTCGGCCTGGCCTATCAACGCGAGTTCACCGACCAAACTCGCGGCCGCAGCTTCGATCGACTCACGATCGAGGCACATGGACGCTTCGGATCTGATCTTATGGCCCCTGATGCACGATAGCATGAGAAATCCCGCTCGGTGCAGCGTTCATTGCTGTGCAATCTCCTCCAGAGGGGAGCAAACGTAATTTGAGATCTGGAATAGCAAGTCATGGGTCAACTAGGTTCCGCAACATTTTGCCCGTCGACGGAAATACCGCCGGGCCAGCTGCTGCAAGACGAACTGCTGGTTGACGGGCTTGCGTTCGAGCGCCTCCCGCGCTCTTCGAATTCCGTCAATCACTGTCAAATCCCGTACAGCATCCTGCCCGTCGATCGCATGGTTCGCTGTTATCGCCTCGCGTCCGCCTCGATCAATTCAGCCAGGGAACACGGTGACGTAAAGATATGCAATGGCCTGGATTTACCTGCTTCGATTGGTCGCTTGCGCCGAATTTACTCAGAACAAAGCCGCTTCGACGCATAGGTATATTCAAGCGCTAGTCGACGCGCATGTTCGACCAGATTGGCCGCGGCGCTGTGTCCTCCGTCGATGTTCTCGTAGTAGAAGTAAGGCTGGCCGAGCGTCGCTAGTCTCGCAGCAGCCTTGCGGCCGTGCGCCGGATGCACCCGGTCGTCCTTGGTGGAGGTGAGAATAAAAGGAGCGGGATAGGTCTTGCCCGATACCAGCTTCTGATAGGGCGAGTAGGCTTCGATCCATGCGCGCTGCTCGGCGATGGCAGGATCACCGTACTCGGCAATCCAGGAGGCGCCCGCGCCGAGGCTCGTGTATCGTAGCATGTCAAACAGCGGCACCTGGATGATCGCCGCGTTGAACAGCTCGGGCCGTTGCGTGATTGCGGCGCCGACGAGTAGGCCGCCCTGGCTGCCGCCGATTACGCCCAGCCGGCGCGGACTTGTGATCTTGCGGCGGATCAGGTCCTCGGCAACGGCAATGAAATCATCCCATGTCGTCTGCTTCGTTGCCCCCTGGGCTGCCTGATGCCATTGAGGACCAAACTCGCCGCCGCCGCGCAGATTCGCAACGACATAGGCGTTGCCCTGCTCGAGCCAGAGCCGCCCCACGGGTCCGAGATAGGAAGGCAGAAGCGAAGCCTGGAACCCGCCATAGCCATAAAGAAGCGTCGGGATGGCGCCGTCAAACCTCGCGGCCTTCGGCCGCACCAGAAAATAGGGAATTGACGTGCCATCACGCGAAGTCGCTTCGAACTGGTCTACGACATGATTGGACGCATCAAAGGCAGTAGGTGCCGTCTTCAATTCCTCAAGTTTTTGGGTTTCGGCATCAAAATACCAGATTGACGTTGGCCTGAGATAGTTCGAGACGGCGAACATCGCCTGGTCCGCTTGGTCGGACGTGGCTGACAGGCTGACATTTGTATGTTGCGGCAGCTGGATCGGCGTGGCCGACCAGGCTCCCTGATGGTACTTGTAAACGAACGCTTTGCTCTGAACGTTTTCAAGGATCGTCAGGATCAACAAATTCTTTGTGCGACTGACCCCGCTCAGGGCCTGGCGGGGCCTAGGCTGGAAGACAAGCGAGGCTTTGGCCCGCAGGGGATCCTGTTTCCATTCGGCCAGATCATACGAAATCAGCGAGCCGGTCCCAAATCTGACGTGACCGGGCTCCCATTCTTCGTCAAGTTCCACAAGCAGGCGGCCGCTCGCGAGCCCGACTATTGCGGCCTTCTTCGGCAGATTGAGCTTGATGGGCCCATCGGGGCGGAAGACCACATAATCACGCTCGACAGAGCTGATGAAACGGATGGCGCCGGTCGCATGGACTTGACCTTCGCTGTCTCGAAGTACCAGGGGCACCGTCTGAACGTCGGTAGGTTCGCCGCGAAAGATCTCGCGAGCCCCACTCAGCGGCTGAGCGCGTTTGAGCTGCTTCACCACGAAGGGATAGCCGGCCTGCGTCAAAGACCCCTCGCCCCAGTCCCGTGCAACAAGGAGTGTGTCACCATCGACCCAGCTGACGGTCTGCTTGCCTTCTGGAAGATGAAATCCGTCCGCAACGAAGGATTTGGCCTCGGTGTCGAACTCGCGTATGGACGCGGCATCCTTGCCGCCGTCGGAAAGATGAATCAGGCAGAGGCGCTCTTCGGGCGGAAGACAGCCGGCACCTTGAAAGACCCAGTTCCTGTTCTCGGCGACGGCCAACGCGTCCACGTCGAGGATGGTCTGCCACTGTGGATCCTGGCTGCAATAGCTCTCCAGAGTGGTGCGCCGCCAGATGCCACGGACATGATTCTCGTCTTGCCAAAAGTTTTCCAGGCCACGCCGTCCCAACGAAACGTATGGGATCCGATCCTTGGCCTGCAGGATAGAGAGCGCCTGATCGTAGAAGCGCCGATACCGGGGATCTGACTGCAGCACCCCAAGTGTCTTCTCGTTCTCGGCGCGAGCCCAGGCCAATGCGCCTTGTCCTTCGATGTCCTCGAGCCAGAGCGATGGATCATTTGCCGCCGTCATAGTCATTCGCTCCTATGAAAGCGCCGTGGACGTGGCGCGGGCAATCGAAGGCAGCGCGGCGGAGAGGCGTGACGTCTTCATTGACTTTCTCCCGATGAAGCCGGCGAGCCACGCTCGCACGCCTGACGCGTCAAGCAGACGCACGGCGAAAAGCACGCAACGCATGACACAGTGCAGCGATATCTTGCGGATCCATTCACTGCAAACCGCGTGCCGGCTAAAGAGGCGACAGTTTCAGCAGCTCGGGGCTGCACGACCATGTCCGGTTGCCGACATTGGTTGCCAAGCAGACGCGGGTTTCGTGTCGGCGGGATCGCCCTCGGGCTGGTCGGAAGCGAGCGCAAGCCTCGCTGCAAGCCGTTCCGCAATGGTGGGTGTTGCGCCCCTGGACAAGCGCCCATTTTCGGCGCGAAAGGACAACGGGGAGCATCGCTGCCAACTGGTGCTGCGGCCACGCGCATCAGCGTCGTTTGTGGGTAGCGACAATAAGTTGGCCGTATCGCTCCAGTTCTGGTCATGGACCCCTCGCATGATGTGCTTGACGGAGCTCATTAACATACCCGTCATCATCCGGGCCCGCTCGGTCCGCAAGAACCGCGTCAGCTCCCCGGATGTGGACTGTTCCATAGTGGTCCTGCTACAGAAGCGTATAGTCCGCGGTGCTATACTTCCCGCCCGATCGCTCCTCGCCGGCTCCGGACTCTTGTTCGGGACGACGACTAGGCGAAACTGTCCGGTGCCGGCAGGACCCAGAGTCTGTCCTGTGTATGCATCAGTGGAGCCGCTAGCGCCTCAAAACTTGACTTAACATCTGCATAGGCAGCCTCTTTCAAGGCGGCATCCGCGGGGTCGATCTTGTTGTAGGCGGTCAGGGCCTCGGCATGATCCCGGTACAGCGGCATTTGAGCCTCGTTGGTCCAGCCAAGACCGAGATGGTGGAACTGACTAGCGGGAACAGTGACTCGGCTTTTGTCCAGCTCTCGAACATAATCCGCCGACCAATCGTGGATGGTATAGGATTCGATCTTGTCCATCATCGAGCGCCAGCGGGTGATACGCTCCTCAAGCGGCATGTGGGTCGCCTTCGAAATAGCGGCTGCGATCTCTTCAGGGTGGTTCGGATCCACCAGAAGCGCTTCGTTCTCGTTGAAATCTTCCGCCGCGCCCGCAAACTTGGATAGGACCAGCACGCCGGGATCCTTCGGGTCTTGTGCGGCAACATACTCTTTCGCAACCAGATTCATGCCGTCGCGCAACGGGGTCACGACGCCAACATGGGCTGCGCGGTAAAGCCGCGCGAGCGCAGCCTGACTGAACGGCTCATTCCTGAAGTGGATCGGCCTCCACTCGCTTGTGCCATGCTCGGCATTGACCTGGTCGATAGCGCTCACCACGTCGGCTCTGTAGTTTTGATACTCCAGGACGTCGTCACGTGAGGGCGGCGCGATCTGCAACAGCGAGATGCTGTGCGGCTCAGTCCCTAGAAGCTGATTTAGCCCTTCGACCCGCTTGTCGATACCCTTCGTATAATCGAGCCGGTCCACGCCGATCGCAAACTTGGATCCCTCGAAGTTTTGCAATAATGACGAGACTTTCTCTTGCTCTGCGGGAGAGAGGTCTGCAGCGAGATATTCTGCGAACTGCCTCGGATCGATCCCGATCGGAAACTTTTGAAGTCGCGTCTGGCCTCGCGCCGTAATCACGACACCATCCCTGCTCTCCAGCCCGAAATGGGTTCGCAGGCAGGCCGCGAAATTGTTCAGGTCCCGATTCGTCTGAAAGCCCAGCAGATCGTATTCAAGCATCGATTTCATCAGCTCGCGATGGTTGGCTACGCGCCTTATCATGTCGGGCGCCGGCCACGGCGTGTGCAGGAAAAAGCCGGTTGGCCGCTCGATGCCGAGCTTGTGCAACTCGGCCCCGAGCGGAAATAAATGATAATCATGCACCCAGAATGCATCCCGATCCCGCAGCGTGAATGCCGCACGCGCGATGAAATCGTTCGTCTGCCAATAGCTGTCGTAGCCCTCTTCGGTGCGCGACATCCGGTCGGACAGGGAGTGCAATACCGGCCACAACGTTGAATTCGAATAATCTCGATAGTAGCCGGGAAAATGCGCAGCCGGCAGATCGAGCTTGGCGATCTGACCTGCACCAATGTTCTCGAGTGGCAGAGGCCGTTCAGTCCCGTCACCGCGCTCTTTCGATGAGAATATCCAGGCGGCGCCGGAGCGTTCCACGACCGGCTCGAGGGCAGCAGCAAGCCCGCCGGCCTGGGGTTTATCGGGCTCGAACTCGGCGCCGCGGTTCGAAATAATGACAAGCTTCATGTCGGGTTGCTGGTTGACCAAATCCGCCACCTCGTCCGAGGCAATAGAATGGGCGGAACCTGCATCGACTGGTTCATCCAGCTCCGGCGGTATCTCGTCCGGCTGCTGGTCAAAGGCGTGGAGGTTTATGGTTTCATCTTGCTGCGCAGCGCCTGATGTACTGCCGTAAGCCAACGTAACTGTGTCAAGCGCATCATGAATTCGAACCATCTCAAAACTCCGTTTGACGATGTTTGCGTTTGATTCAGTCGCAGATCAGCTCCGAGCGATATCCCCATGATGCCAGGGTGGCAGAGCTAGCTTTCGGGAAGCTGACCAACGTCGAGTCAAGTGGCTGTCGTTCAACACCATGCGTGCACTCGTCAAGGCGATGAAGGCCAACCGTTCAAATCCGAGGTGCAGACGCCTCATCCGCCGCGATCACGCCGTAGTCCTCGATAGGAGAACCGGCGGCGCATCTTCCCAACTATCGTTGCGAAACTTGCGATCGCGCGTCGCCGAATAGACACTGGCGCCATTTTCACGCAGATCCTGCAGGGTTTCATCGAGCTCCTTGGCGTGCCCGAGGCGGCTGGACATCGGCACATTGTCTACGTCAATCAGGTCCGACTCACTGACACGGCCAGAAGCAGACCGGCTTGTCGTCGATCACAATGCGGCCGAACGCCTTCGAGATGCGATTGCCCCTGATGGCGCGCATCGCGGCATCGTCAAGCTTCCGCTACAATATTGGCGCTCGACTGGGCGGGCACGGCATTATCACCAACACAGAAGCTAGCGAGCAACGCCTTGGGACCCTCACGTTAGGGCCTTCGTCGATTGTGAACGACAGGGCAAGCGCCACGGTTTTCTAGGAGCGTGAGCTCGGAACAATCAAGCATATCGCCAACGATATTCCCGACGCCGCTACGAAATGGGCGCCGCGAAAGAAAACGAAGATCGACTGGTATTTGATTAGCGCCAAGATGCAGGAGTTCGCGCTCGACGACTATCTCAGCGAGAATCGAATATCCTCTAAGGTGTCAGAAGGCTGCGAGCTTCAAAAGAACGACCAAATCCTGACTTTTCATCCCGTCCATCCAGCTGTCCTCTGTCCTGGGACTGAGGACAGTACACCATGATTGGCCGCCTCGCGTCAATGAAAGGTTGTTTGGGTTACATAATCTACCCTGAGTAATCCGCGGTGATCACAGCGTGAGTATCCAGCCTTGGCCTTTTTCGACTAAATGAGGAGGCGATAGTCGAGCAACGGGTCACTCAGGGTCTGGATCGGCACGCGGTGTGCTCCTCAATCGGCATCGAAGGGTTGGCCGCGCCGCCCCCGCGACCTCTGTTGCACGATCTCGCCAACCGCCTCAGGTGCTTCCGGTGCACCAAGGCCGGAAGGTGCGAAGGTGCCCCGCCGTGACACCTGCGACCGTCGAGCGAACAGCATATCCCCTTGGCGCAACGCGCAACCTTTAGAGCAACGCTGACTTTAAAGCGACTTGGTAGAGTGGCACCATTATATACTTCTGCGGAATGGCTCTGCTAACTGGTCGAACCTAGCTACTCACGCTTCGCCCGCAGAAGTGATGTGCATGAGCCTTGAAGCCAGGGCTAGGGCCGGAGTTTGAATTAAGCAATGATCAGCAAGGCGGTCAAACAGCCAGGCGATCGCTCGACTGCCACGTGCAGCATCGGCAGTTATGATACCTAGAACGATTGCGAGGTCGTAGAGAAATGACCAGCAATGAACCCGAGGTGAACATTTTGGGGGCGGATACTCCTCTTCGGGCTATCCGATCAATAAGGCCCATGCGGATCGCCTTGGCGCGCGTGGCTACTTCCGTGTCGCGTTTCGCCGCGTTGATCGCGTGACGCCGGTCCGGGTCGTTCGTTTCGATGTCCGGATCGTTGATGAGCCGCTGAAGCCGAGCCCGGCGCCATGACTGCACCTTGCGCAGTCGAACAAGCAGCGGCTTCAAATCCGGGCGCCGCAAGGCCCGCTCACTCCGTACGGGCATGGCCCTTCCCTCTGCGGTTGCGAGCCTAGCCGATTTCGCCCGAAATGTCCTCAGCCGTTTCTTAATCGTTCCCGCCGACACTCGCGTTCTGGTCGTTTGGGCGAGCTTCGTTCGCCCAAGAGCCGCCGCGGCTATCTCAGCCAGCAGCGGCGGCTCAAGCATACGCCGCCTATGTTGCACGGCAAGCGCCACTAAGCTGTTGATTTGTGGTACTTCGTAAGCTCTAGCACTCGTTTTGTTCGCGGTGATTTCGCCCAATTCGTTGCTATTTCGCGGCGTCCTCAAGGTGAGGTAATACGTCGGCAACTCGATCTATGTTTCTGACCAAATATCAGGAGATGAATATGTCCGACCGCACCCCAAGCGCCGGCGCCTCACATACTGAGTTCATGCATGACGAGCTTGCCAAGTTCGAGCGTCGCGAGCGGGAGTTTCGAAGGAAGGACCGCGACGAACGAGCCAAAAGATTGCAGTTGCCGGTGGAAAAGTACGACGCAGAAGATTGGCGCATTCGGAAGCCATCGAGCCCGCTTCATCGAACGTGAGGCCGCGCCTACCGGCAGGCGATCGGATCTTCGGCAATGCCGTTCTCAACCGGGAGTGGCTCTGGTTCCATAGCACCGACCTAGTCGCAGCTGGTTCGAGGCACGCTGATGACGAGCAAGCGGCGCGCTGACCAAACACCTATTCGGATTTTTGCGAAGGAAGGGTGCCGGTGCGGAGTGCCGCGAGCAGTGAATTGTCGTCAGCAAACAGGTCCCAGATCATGATCCCGGCAAGCGCACGGGCGCGCGCGTACATCGCCTTGCGTGCGATGGAGAGCGGATCGTCGTAGCTGATCCATATCCGCCGTTCAGCGTCATAGAGCCACGGCACCTGGGCCTCGTCGCTCCAATACTGGCGAAAGCCCTGCTGAACCGGCCTCCGGGCCAGGAGATCTCGATAGTCGATGCCGTCGCCGCCTCCCCACTCTGCGCTCGCTGTCGTCCCCTTTTGGAAGAGCCCATTGTTCTCCGGCGAAACGCCCGCAACAGTTCGGCCATAGAAGGCCACCCCGAGCGCCACCTTGGCAGGCGGTACGCCGGC
Source organism: Bradyrhizobium ferriligni (assembly GCF_056837965.1). Taxonomy (NCBI): domain Bacteria; kingdom Pseudomonadati; phylum Pseudomonadota; class Alphaproteobacteria; order Hyphomicrobiales; family Nitrobacteraceae; genus Bradyrhizobium; species Bradyrhizobium ferriligni. The sequence goes on along the minus strand of NZ_JBXEJO010000006.1, from coordinate 73,258 downwards.
TCGGATCAAGGCATTCACACTTGCATCGACATTGAGATCTGGATCTGGATCGCCAGCGCAGGCGAACAGCGGAGCATTGAAGCCGGCAACGGCCGAACCCGCGTGATAGTCATAGGCCATCAGATTGATCCGGTCGACCAGCCGGGCCAGAGCGGCCGCCTCCAGATTAACGATCTTGTCGGGGACGGCTGACACGGCAATGGTGAGCTCCAGCTCCCGGCGCTCCAATGCCGAGAAGTCGGAGAGTCTTCGGCGGAGCTCCGCAATCAGAAGCGTGAAATTGCTCCGGTCTTCAGGACGCCCGAGATTCCCTGGACGCCCTCCCGAGACGGGAAACTCCCAATCGACATCCACTCCATCGAACAGACCCGGATACGGCCGAAAGAACACGTCAATGACGGATTGCGCGAACCGCGCGCGCGAGATAGGCGTGGCAGCGGCTGCCGAGAAGTATTTCGATCCGGTCCAACCGCCCAACGAAATCAGGATCCGAAGCTGCGGATTGATCCGCTTCAGTTCGGCGAGTTGGGCGAAATTGCCACCGAGCGGACTGGGGGGCGCGGCTCCGTCGCAAACTCCTGCATCGACGCAACGATTCGCAAGTTCGGCCAGTCCTTCTGCCGAGACGACACCGAACGCGTACATCAAGTGGGTCAGCTCGCGACCCGGGATCGTCCGGATGCTTGGGCCGCCTGCTCGGGCCTTCCACGGGGCGATGTAGCCGGCGATCACGGGGGGCCATGCCGGCGCGGTTCGCCCCTGCTGCATCAGTGCGTATCCGCACATAAGGGTAGAAAACCCGCCTGCGGCGAATGTTCGACGATTAACCGCCACTGCTCACGACCTTTGGCTCTCCGCCGGGCTGCCGCTTCGTCCCAGCCGACGACATCTTGATCGCCTCCACGATATCGCCGCCTCACAACCGCATCTATGAGCCGCACGCGAACCGACCCCAGCGGACAGCTAGCGATCAGCGAAGACCTCAGGAGGTGTCATCCCTATCTTTGTCCTTTTGACGGAGCAAGTCACGATGGCGGCCCCGCATGAAACTCAGCCCCATCTGGACCAGGCGAATGGTCCGACTGCGTAGATCGTGCGTTTTCCACGCTCGGTCGGGAACGCGAAGCGCGCCAAACAGGCCTTGCGCGATTTGGCGGTAGGTGTTTCCTTCCAACCACCCATCCAGTGCACGCAGGGCAAGGATGTGCCGGTGCCGTGTCGCGATCGATTGCGCGAGAGGGGGAGGTCCAATCGAGCGTTGTTCGAGCGCTCGCCAAAATCGATGTGCCGCCTGCAAACGGATGTCGAAGTTGCGGTCGAGTGGCAGATCGACCGCTGCTAATGAGCCGCTCGATGGAAGTTCTCTTAGCCAAAGGCGATGCTTCGCTCCTCCAAGCGGCACAATAGCATGCCACCCATCTGGTGCCTCACGAAAGTCGCTGCCTGCCAGATTGGCCAGATCAAGCTCATACGGTCTGGACGTTGTCGAGCCGATCGCCGCGCTGATGGCTAGCACGGTCGAAAGCGCCTCTGGAGCCCAGAAAATGGCTTGTTTGTCGAACGTCGTTTGTGGATCAGCCGGGAAACGTCAGTCCCCACTTCCTTCGGAAGTGATCCGTCGCGCCAGATCTCTTGTTGCTGAGGAGCGCCCTAAAGTCCTTGTGATATTCGCCGTCGCGGCGAAGCCATTCCCAGGCTATGTCGACCGTTTCTGCGTTCTTGACCTCGTGGTACGCGCTCTCTGATTTCCAATCCGCACCTGGCATCGTACTATTTCCCCGCATGTTCCGAATGCACGTCAAGGAAACTGTAGCCTTGTGACGATTTCTGGTTGTGCCAACCCAACTATTCCATGTTTGATGCGCTCACGCGATGGAACAACCAACTTTTGCGATTAATAGAAGTCACGTGTGCCTCAGATAGCGTCACTCTCAACTTTGTAACCTCGGCGCAGGGGATCCCCGCCGCGCCTCGACGCTCAGTGGCCTGGATGAGCCTGACAAGGTCGCCGAATACAATGAAGTGAGACCCCACAGGGCGGCACCAATTGTCTCTGGTCCATACGCTTCGATCGACCGTCCAGGCCGTCGAGCCGAGAGACTCGCAGCCGACAGGCGCAGAACTTTGGTCCGCGGCAGTTCAAACTTCCGGTCTCGTTGCAGCCCGCACAGCCCAGCGTCTTAGGCGAGCCAAGAGAGTCTTGTGCGCAAGCGCTGCCGCCCTGCCCGGCGGCGCCGGCTATCCTGCATCATGGGTCTTGTATGATCCTGGGGCAGTCGCGTTTGGCCTCGAACAGGAAGTCCAGACAAGCCTACGCGAAAGGTATCGCCGCAGCCCCAGCGAAGATGGGTGCTATTGTCCTGACAAACGAAGACGGACCGCCCTGACAGAGGATCCGGCTTGGACCGGCAGCAGGTGACGCAGCAGCAATTCCCGCATGAAGCGAGCAACTCGCCGACATCTCCCGAAGACATGCCTAGCCACGGCGTTCAGCTATATGCCGAAGCGCTCAGGGAACTTCACCCTGTTCCTTCAAGACGGGCGAGTGTGTCTCTGAAAGAATGGGTTGCCACAGCATGTTGGTCCAACGGTCCATAAAGGCAGCGCGTTCGCCATCGGCGTGAGGCGACATTCGATGTGCTGTTTGAGCAACATCAGCTGGACGATATGTGTTCCGCCAATGCGCTTCCCATCCATTCGGCGGCTCGGACCGCTTGAGCCGCACGCTCGGTTGCGGCGGCTAGATCGCGGGTGGCTTGTTCGTGATACGATTGCAGCGCCCGGAGCAAACCCTCCGAAGTGAGCCGTCCGCTTTCCAGTTTCCAGCCGAGTTGGCGAGCCAGATCATCAAGCGCATCATAGGCGGCGACTACCGCCAGAGAGTCGGCCGTGGTCGGCGCAATCCCGGCCACGGCCGGCCTAAGGCGACAAACGAGCCAATCGAGTGCTCCGCCCCGGGCACCTTTCTGTTTCAACGGCGGAAATAGCCTCTCCCAATGCGCCTCCACCATGGAGCGCAAGACGCCGAGGCCAACGGCAAGACCCTCGTACCCCTCGACCCGAAACAAACCATAGGTAGCCCAACAGGCGACCAGAATGTCTTTTGACTGGTTAGCCAAGATGTTGAGGGACAGCGTGCTGACGTTGCTCCAATCGACCGCGGCTGGTCCGTCGGCATCCATCCGCCGAACCTCGGCATCGATCCATTTGAATTCGGCTGACTCACGAATATTGACGCCGGCAGGGAATGGACCCGGCACGGGCGCAGCGCCGCGGCGCGTGCGCGCAGCGATGTTGTCGCGAACCATGACCCAATAATCGATCATGCCGACAATACCGCACGCACACTGCGAGACGTTACGTCACTGCGACGGCCAACTTCGTCCTCGTCCCAGACAATCCACTTAGAGCTAATGCTCTTGTAAGCCACCACTGCCACTCCTTGCACAGGCGCTCCTACCTACAAGCTTCAATCAAGGTCCGTGCCAATTGCACGGCTTGATTTGTAAACGCTATTTGCTCGAGCGGACGTGTCATGAAAGCGACAGCATGTTGCATACCTGACATCAGCGCCCGCGGGTCGGCTCCATCACCCCTCACCGCCAAGAGATATCGTACATCCCCATCTTTCGCATCGTTCAACGATCGAGGATGACGAAATGCTGTTGAACTGAACCGGTGCGCAAGCGCGCGGTCTCAGAACCGCAGGAGTGCGGCAAGATGCGAGCGGCTTCCGCCAGAAACGATTAATCATTCGCTGATGGTTTCGCCTCAGCCGAAGTTCCTGCGCATCTACAGCGGGCCCCACAGTTTGTGGGTCTAGTGTCAACTACCAACCCCCGCAATTGATCTAGATGACGGACACATGTCACCTCCCAGATCGTATCGGCCGGCCAAACGCACGAGGAACCAGCATGCAAGACCAATCACCGTCTGTCCTCGCCAATGGCTCGGTTCAATGTGGTGGTTCGTCAATTGCCGGAATGCTGCGTACTCAGGTCTGCTGCAGCGGCAAACTCTCGTTCCTCATGGAAGCGCATGACGGCCTCTCCGCCGCGATCGCTAAGCGCGCAGGTTTCACCGGCCTCTGGGCATCCGGCCTGTCGATAGCTTCCTCTCTGGGATACCGGGACGCCAGCGAAGGATCGTGGAGTCAACTTGTCGACGTCGTCGAGCGAATTGTAGATTCGAGCCAGCTGCCAGTTCTGGTCGACGGGGACGGCGGGTTCGGCAACTTCAACAACGCTCGCCTGCTGGCGCGCAAACTCCGACAGCGTGGCGCTGCCGGAGTCGCTCTGGAGGACAGCTGCTTTCCGAAGCTGAACTCGTTCGTTGGTGATCTACACCCCCTCGCTGACATCGATGAGTTCTCCGGCCGCCTGCGCGCCGTCAAGGATACGGTCGCGCAAGACTTCGTCCTTGTGGCCCGGATAGAAGCACTGATCGGCGGCCACGGAATGGACGAAGCAATTTCGCGCGCTCACGCTTACGCCGACGCTGGGGCCGATGCGATCCTCATTCACTCGCGAAGGACCGCCGCCGACGAGATCCTCGCGTTTGCGCGCGCCTGGCAGAACAGGCTGCCGGTGGTGATTGTGCCTACGAAATACTATCGAACGCCAGTTTCCACTTATCGCAAAGCCCGCATTTCCACGGTGATCTGGGCCAACCATTCCATGAGGGCGGCAATAGCCGCCATGCAGCAGGCCTGCGGTCGCATCTTCGCTGAGGAGAACACTTCGAGCATTGAGCCCGATATTGCGACGCTCGATGAGCTCTTCGAACTGTTTGAGTACAACGAACTGGCCAATGCAGAAGCGCGATATCTGCATTCTGACGACACCCGGCAATAGCCTCATTCGCGCCCGAAGGACTGCCGCCATGCAACCATCTGCTCCGCTACGACATTTCACTTCGCCTTCCGGCGAGGTACCTGCTCACAGTTCTGGCATTGGAGATAGCATCAAATGGCACGAAAATTCCTACCTGGCCGACCCATGCCGCGCTGCAGTGCCCTGCCCGGATCTCCTCGCCCTTCGCAACAACCTGCTGAAATCTACGAGCGCACTGAGCCGGCCGACACGGACGATATTTCGTCGTCGCTAAATAGGGCGTCTCCTTTGCAAGCACTCCCTAGACCTCGCGCCGCACCCGCAACTGCCAGCAGCATCCTGGATCGAGGACGAGCTCTCACGGCGTGAGCCAACGCCGATCGTTGTTTTTGGCTCGAACGGCGCCGGCATAGCGTGTCGGTTTCTAGACGGTTTGGAGCGGAGACGAGATATCCGCGACGACAAAGCGACTGAAATGGCTATCAATGCACCCAAGAATGCCGTCATCCTCGCCGCTGGTGTGGGCTCTCGCCTTCGACCGCTGACTGATCTACGGCCGAAGCCCCTGGTTGAGGTCAACGGCACGCCGATCCTCCACAATGCCTTACGAAACTTGGAAGCTGTCGGCGTGGAAGAGGTGACACTCGTGGTCGGTTACCGCAAGGACGCTATCCAATACGCGTGCGGTCGCCGCTTCGGTACGCTTGGGATCAACTATGTGGAATCGCCGGCTTTTGACCGTACCGGCAGCGCCTATTCGCTCTGGCTTGCGCGTGACGCACTGCTTTCCGGAGATTGCTTCCTGCTCGAGGGCGACGTCTTCTTCGAGGAGGATGTGCTGCGTTATCTGCTGCTCAGCCAAGCGACCGAGGTGGCCGCAATCGCTCCCTTCGACGAATTGATGGAAGGTTCGGCAGTCTTGTTGTCGGATAACGGCTTCATCTCGGAGTTCCGAATGAAGCAAACCGGGGCGAACCTCGTCGCGAATGGGCCACGGCTTTTCAAAACGATGAACCTTTTACGGCTCTCTGCGCCGGCTCTCAAGGCAACGATCGTTCCAGCGCTGGACGAGGTCGTTAGATCCGGAGTGACCCAGGCCTACACGGAGGAGCTTCTCTCTTATCTTGTTGAACTGCGTGGCCTGCGGTTGGCAACGGCGCGATGCGATAACCTGAAATGGTACGAAATCGACACTCCTGAAGATTTGCACATCGCCGAGCGCATTTTCAGAGGAGCGCAGCGTCAGGGCATAACCCGCAGAAGGTGAACTGCAATGCTCAGATATCTCTGGGATCCAGCAAACGCCATAACAACTGGCGGCCTTCTATTTTCGTCTGCCAGCTTATTTCTTGCTCTTTCCGATCGTCTTGAGCTGTCGATAGCCGCGGCACTTTGGGCTGTCCTGTGCGATCACCTCGACGGGATCGTGGCAGCTCGCACAAAGCATCGCCATCCAGATGTCGCAAAAATGGGAAAGAGCCTCGACGGGTTTGCTGACATTATCTACGGAGCCGTTTTGCCCGCCGTAATAGTAATTCAACTCAGCCGAGCCTCCTTTCTTGCCCTGCTGACCGCAACCGGCCTACTCGCAGCAGGGGCAATAAGGCTCAGCTACTTTGCGAACTTCGGCAAATCAGCTGATGGGCGCTTCTTGGGGGTGCCGCTATCGTATGATGTTCCGATAATGGCTGCCGCTTTTGTTGTCCGACCGCTTTTTCCGAGCGAATTATTCGTAACTCTCACGCTCAGCATTTTTCTCGTCCTTGCGGGACTGCACGTCTCATCTGTCCGGGTGCCATCGCCGAATCCTGCCATGTACACCGCCATCACCATCTTCGTCATCGTTGCTTCGACCGTCCTCGCATTGAGGCCCCTCGACTAGACCCATCCGAGCACAAAACATAGACCACGCAAGTTTTGTAGAACCAAGAGGAGTCATCGTGTGCGCATCCGCCGCATGCTCACGGCGTCGGGAGGGTAACATGAAGAAGCCGCGAATCGCCTTCGTCGTACGATCGGCGATGGCGGGGTAGCCGCGGCCTTGCCCAGCGGGTGAACCAAGTCTCGACAGTTCTCATTCGGCAAAGGCAAAGATGGATTCGACGGCACAATTTGCATATCTCAATGGCCACATCATTCCCTGGCATGATGCCAAGGTGCATGTGTTCGCACCGGTAGCGAAATATGGGATAGGTGTTTTCGAAGGAATACGTGGCTATTGGAATGAAGAGGCACGGCAAATGTACCTCTTTCGTCTCACAGATCACCTCGATCGGTTTGCGTTCTCCCAAAAGGCGATGCGGTTCGATCCCGGACCGTCGCGAGAAGAGTTGACAGAGGCACTCATTCACCTATGCCGAGCGAATAAGTTTTGTGCGAACGTGCACATCCGGATGATGGCCTTCATTGACGGGGCTGGCGAAATAGGCGCAACCGGCCCCGTAGGAATTGCGATCACGGCGCTGCCACGGCCGTCCGCGCAGCAATGCATCAGAGGCGCTTCAGCTCAGATTAGCTCCTGGATGCGCATGGCAGATAATGTCATGCCGGCGCGCATCAAATGCAACGCGAATTATCATAATGCTCGACTGGCCATGATGCAGGCACAGCAGGACGGTTACGACGTCGCTTTCCTTCTTAATTCAAGAGGAAAGCTGGCGGAGGCCCCCACGACGTGCGTGTTCATCGTTCGCGATGGTCAACTCATCACGCCGAGCGGAACCAACGACATATTGGAATCGATTACACGTCAGACCGTTATCGAATTAGCACGCAGATATCTTGGGCTACAGACGGTTGAGCGTGATGTCGACCGAACCGAATTGATTCTCGCCGAGGAAGTATTCCATTGCGGGACTGGAGCCGAAATCACTCCGGTGACATCTGTAGATCGTATACCTGTTGGCAGCGGTCAACTTGGAGTCATAACGCAACAATTGATAGAGATCTACCGGGCGATCGTCAGCGGCAAGGATGGCGCGTATGCGTCGTGGCGGACTCCTGTCTTTTGACGGCAAGTATTCGGACGATCCAGAGAGATCATCGCGGGGGTCATGAACAGTGGCCGATGTTCAGGGCATGAGGGTATTTGTGCAGGCCTTCCGGGTTCGGACACGATCCCGTAGAGGTCTTGAGCCTGGAAGTGGCGTTCCGGGCACCATGCTAAACTTCCACGGCGTCAGCCAGTTCAGGCAAAGATTTGTGCGCCCGTAGATGAGGTTGAAGTAGGCCGCTTGTAATGCTCTTACCTTCGGTCCACCATCAGGCCGTTGCGGCCGATGAAAGGCGTTGAGGTGGGGGCCTCGGCCAAATTGCCCTGCTCGTTTGGCAGCAGGGCCCGCTGGTATCCGTCTGCAATAGCCTGCATATGAGCCAGTCGCGAGTTCTGGGAGTTGGCGTTGGCCTGTGACGCCGCCGCTCAGCGAAAACGTGCTGGAAAATATCACCCGCGATACCATTCTCAGGCTCGCCTCGAAAGCATCGGCCTGCTGGTGGAGAAACGAGTTGTGAACCGCTCCGAGCTTTATGCGGCCGACGAGGTTTTCCTGGTTGGGACGGGAGCGGAGGTGACGCCAATCCTCGGCATCGATCGACTTCCACTGGGCGATGGCAAGGCTGGTGACGCGGGACGGCATGGCGCGATCCGGAATCTGCACCCAAGAGCTCACCTGGGCCTGGACACCATCGATTACAGTCTTGGGCACGCGCCGGGCCAGCGCCGTGATAGCAGTGCCGATCGGCTCCCTCACCGTCATGTCTTCCTAGGCCGTCCAGGTAACTCATGATCAGATGTGGATGCTCTCCCGTTACCCGCAGGCCTTGAGCCGGTCTGCGGTCTGCCCCGTCAGTTCCTCAGTCGTGTCGAAGCGTACAGCTTTGTGAACATAGGCCAAGCCGCAGGTGGTCCTCCATCCGGAACAGAAGGAGGCAACCCTGCTGCTCGCTCCAGTAGGCCCGCCCCTCAAAGACTCCGCGGCCGTATTTCGTCGCCGAGCCGAAGACATGCGTTGTGGCTTCTTGCCAGGGAACAATCTATCCTTCAGCGATGCGTAAGGCGCAGGCAGGCTCGTGTTCTCTCCTTAAGGAACGTTGATCGATCAGCCGAGGAAGTCGGCCTCGATCCGCTTTACTGGTTTACTTGCCGCGGGGCAGAAAATCCTCGACGAGACGATCACGTGCGATGCCCTGGTATGCATGGCCCCGTCAGCTCATCTCCGAGGGCCCTTCCGAGCGGGCTCGCGTTCGTTCTGGGCCATAGCCGTTTTCCTAAACGTTGTGCCTTCCCGAGCGCCGAAAACGGCCAGCATATCTATCTGGTCGTGAGTACCTATCATTGCTCTGTCCATCGTACTTGCTGGTCTCCGGCCCGAACTCTTGCAACCACGCGATCTTCGCCAACGAGACCGCGTGCGAGGCCGGATCTTTCGGGAAATGGGGGTCGAACCGTTCATTCAATGTGCCGGTGTGCCACCGCAGCTCGCATCGCCGCAAACAATTCCTGCGCTACCCTCTCTATGTGGCAACGCTCACAATCTCGCGGTACGGATTGCGCTGTTCATAGGCGCTGAAGCCGGGTCCGCGATTTCCGAAGAGCGAGTTACTCCTGCACAAGGGGCCTGAGCGCAGTCAAGGCTTCTCCAAGGCTGGCCCGGGTTTCGGGGCTGCCTATCACGATACGTATGGCCTTGGGGGAATTCTCTTCATCGAGCGCGAACATGCTTCCGGACCGGAGCACTACCCCGACCTCGGCTGCCGCTGCCACGAAGCTCCGCTGTGTCCATCTGCGCGGAAGAGTCAGCCACATATGTAGTGATTCCGGTTTGGCCGAATAGGTCGCATGCTTGAACAGCCCCGTTACCATTTCCTGTCGCGCTACCGCCTCACCGCGTACGGCGAGCAGCACTTTCTCGGCGGTGCCATCGGCAATCCAGCTTTGAGCGACCAACGCAGACAGGGGGGTAACGTGCCAAGTAGAGGTCGTCTGAAAACGGTCAAACGCGCTTGTGGCCGCCTCAGTGGACGGCGTCAAGAGATAGGCAATCTTCAAACCGGGCCCAATGCACTTGGCCAGGCCTGCGGCGTACCAAGTGACGTCCGGCGCTAACGCACTGATCGCAGGCGGAGCTTCCGGTGGGAGGAGGCCATAAACATCGTCTTCAATAATCACGACGCCATATCGCCTCGCGACATCCACGAGTGCGAGCCGTCGTTCATGCGACATCGTGATAGTGGTCGGGTTATGAAGGGTCGGCGTAAGAAATAACGCTTTTGGATTGAGCTTTCTGCACGCATCCTCGAATGCCTCCGGCACTGCTCCGTCGTCATCCATCGCGATGCCCTTGACGGAAATGTTCAAGAAGCTGGCGATCCGCCGCAGCCCATAATAGCTTAAGTTTTCCGTTAGCAACACATTGCCGCTTCCAACCACGTTTACCAATGTGATTAGGAGGCCACTCTGAGTTCCGTTCGTAACGATGATTCGGTCAATCGACGGCGCAACCCCGAAGCGCCTAGCAAGCCAAGCCGCACCAGCTTGGCGATCAGATTCCGTGCCGCGAAAGCGATGATACCTCAAAAGTGTGGCGACATCGTTTCGTTCAGATATCTCAAGCAGCGTTCTCGACAACTCCGCTCCCATCCAGTCTGGTGTCGGCGGAGTGGTTCTTATAAGGCTGATTGGTTCCCTCTTCATTTTACCGATTCCAATTGCGGTAAGCAGTGCAGTGAGACAACGCTATGCTTGCCAGAAGTACCAACGTTCTCGCCTCTTTGATTACCCTTAAAGGCGAATTGAATAGATCAACCTGAAACCGCGAGGCCGTGTTCGGTGAAGAAGCCACCAAGCGACCCCGAAGGCCCGAATTCTCCTCCTCTCGCTCAAGAGCCGCGCGCCGCTAAATGCGAGAGACATCACATCTTGGCGCACGCCGCCCGCTCTCAACGACGAGCCAACCGCAGCAACACAGTGTTGATGCGCCGAGATATTGACTTGACAGGGTCGCCGGCCGAACGTGAGCGTTCCTTTGGACTTCTCTGACACACTTGGTCGGAACCTGGAGTCAGTCACATAGATGAAGCAATTCGCATTCCAATCAACTACCAACGCGGGCAGTTGATCTAGACGAGACGTACGTGAATCATTGAGACGACGAGAGGCCGTGGCTCTGCACGGGACAAATTCATCTCTCTTGCTAGTTGCGGACGAGCCTTCCACCGGCCACTCTCATGTCGCGTGATGCGCATCTAACAGAACATGGGACGCTCTTCATGTGTAGCCGGGGAAGAGCAAACAACCTCTCCGCAGCGCGCTAGCCTAACGGCCCTCCGGTTTTCGACGAACGACGGATTTGCTGCCGAAGGCGTCCCCGGAGGCAGCCGGATCGGCCTCGCATAGCCCGGCCGTTCTGAACGCCTTCCAGGGCACCATCGCCGGAGCTGCGGCGGGTCCATCCAAGCGGGGTGCTTCTTGTTCCGCAACAAGCGATCGGAGATGAAAGATGCGCAATCAACCGGCGGACACCCACTCTTCCTACACTGGGCTTGCCGATGCCTATGATAGCTATCGGCCACATTATCCGGATGAACTAGTCAGCTTCGTTACGGAGCGCTTGAGACTGGAAGCACTTCGCACTTACTCTGTGCTCGATATCGGAAGTGGCACAGGAATCTTTACAAGACAGCTGGCGAGACAGTTGCCCCATTATGCTACCATCATTGCCCTCGAACCCAACGCCGATATGCGTCGGAAAGCCATCTCCGGATCCGCGGACATCGAGAATATCAAGCACACGCCGGGCAGCGCGGAACGGCTTCCAGTCGAGGCCGGGACGATTTCACTGGTGACAGCAGCGAGCGCCGCGACGTGGTTTGATCGACCCAAATTCTATGCGGAGGCAAACCGGGTCCTGGCCCCATCAGGGCTTATCGCGGTGCTCATGATCCGAAGGGATCTGGATAGAAGCGAGATGCTTCGAGAGTACGAGCGTTACCACGAGAAGTACATTCCTGGTTTTGTGATCGGTGGCTTTGAAGGCAGCAACGGACATTATGCACCCGCCAATTTTGTGCGCGAGCTGAACTCATCAGCGCTGTTTCGCAAGGTTCGCCATTTCGCACTTTATTGGACCGACTTGTTAACATGGGAGCAGTTCGAGGGCCTGAGTTTATCCCGTAGCGACACCAAGAAGATTATTGAGATAAATGGCCAGGACGATACGATGAGATGGCACCGCCTGCTCTTTGAGCGATATGCTGCAATGGATGGAACGGTTGAGTTTCCGTGGTCAGCGGAGGTAACGATCGCATTACCCGTGGTTCAATGATGTGTCAGGCCGCCACTGCTTCTCCCTCTTGTGTAGAGCAGCTAGCCCAGCAGCCGCGGAATAGCCGCGCTATACCGGCGCCGCCTACCGCAGTCCTGTTGCCAAATGACCCGCGAAAGCGCTGCAAATGCCTCTTGAAGTATTAACAAATCTAGCAAAATAGGCGGCGCGCCGCGCAAACATCACCGCGTCAAACGGCGCCACCAACGAAGTTCTTAGCCGCCCTTATCGCAGTTCGCGTCAGCCATCATGGCAGTACGCTGAACGCAACCTGCACTCGTCGCTCGCGAGCGACTTGGATCGATAACGGCAATGACGTGTCCAACCTGCAAGATTGGTTTCTCGTTCGATACGCTTCGCAGGAAATCGAGCAGGCCGCTTCGAGCTGCTGCCCACACTGGTCTCAGCACGAGCACGATTTCAGTTCAGATTCGACAGCAAGTATTTCGGTATGAAGCGCAAGAATTGCCTGCGCGGCGGCCCGGGCTCCCTTCTTACCGACGAAGAAGAAATGTCCTCCAATTGCCTCTCGCGACAACCGTTGCGGCAACGACAGAATGAGCGACCGAACTTTATCCAAAGTGTTGGGATCGAATGAAGCGGCGCGCGCCGCGATCACGTTGGCATTGAAAAAAGACCAGTTGGCCTGATCGGTTAGCACGTGATGCCTATCACTCGATGCAGTCGGAATGATGGATGCGCATAGCGGGGCACCGTCAAACTCCACGGCCAGCACATCCCTCGCCGCATCTGACAGGGAATGTTGTATCCGCCCATTGCGCCAGCGGTACGCCTCACCGTGCAGATTGAGCGGTGAATTGCCAACGAAATCATTTAAGTACACCTCTGACGGAATGATTGATCTTCCCTCCAGGCAGTCCTGCTCCGCCAGAGAAGCTAGCCAGGATCGATTGATGGGCGTGACGGGGTCCTCCTTGGATAGAGCGACGAAGGATCGGAAGCCATCTCTCGAAAGCGGCGTTTCCTCGAGATTGACGGGCGACAGACCTGGAATCGGCGGCGTTGCCGCCAAGCTTACGAATGCCTCTATCAAAATGCCTCGCGCGGCGGCCGTTGCAGCCAGACGTGAAATGAACCTGCCCGCCATGCTCCAAGCGACGACAAGGACACGCGGCTTCAGCTCCCATGTTTGCAGCTTTGCCTCTACCAGGTCGATCAAGACTTCCGACCAGGTTGTGACATCCAGTTCGGAATCAGGAGACCTGAACAGGGGGTGTTCGATCGGAGGGGTCGGCACAACCAAATTGTATCCCATCAGATTTAGCCAGTAGGCGAGAAAATCCTTGGGTTCACCATCAGGATAACCATACGAAATCCGGCCCAAATGACCGCCGCCGGTTAAAAAGAGCACCAAGGGGTGCTCTTTTCTCCCAGAACGGCTCCATTCGATATACGGAATGGCGCGGGCTTTCCCATATTGCTCGTCAGGATAAAGGCCCGCACTATCCAGCCTTTCAATTTGCTTGCTCAACTTGAACATCATTTGACGTTGAGAAGCTTTCGAGCTTGCGACGCCATGACTTCGAGCCCCGCTTCGGGCGACTTCTGAAGCGTGAGAACGGAGCGCATAGCGTCCACGATGATCTTGGTCACTTTTGGCGCGTTCTCTCCTGGAAACGCGTACCAGCCCTGAACAATGGGTAGCTGATCAAGACTGGCCCTATAGTTCGAATTCCTTGCAAAATGGTCGGAAAGTTCTTTTGAATCACGGGTGGCGAAGTCGTTCGCCGGGAGCCATCCGGATTTCAGCGCTACAATTTTTTGTCCGACTGGACCGCTCGCAAACTTCATGAACTCCCACGCGAGCTTCTGTTGCTCGGGCTTGGCCGCGAACATCATTGCGATCGATCCGGCCGCGGGAAGCGTCCCGTTCGGCGTCATCAGCGGAAACCTGCCGACGGCAAGCTTGAATTTTCCCCTGCTGTCTTCTTCGAAGCGTAGCTGATTTGAGTTGGAGTCGAAAATCATGCCGACCTTGCCGGCGGCAAACAGAGAGCGAGCCTGGTCTTTCGACATGTCAACTGAAGCTTGTCCCGATTCGCCTATCCGTTTGATGATCTGCAGCGCCTTCAGACCTTCTGGGCCATCGAAAGTAATCTTGCTTTCATCAGAGTTCATCATCGCCGCACTTTGACTAAAGAGCAGGGCGTCCCAGAAAAAATCCTCACTATCGTACTGAAAAATGATTCCTACGCTCCCCTCGCCCAGCCTTGTGATCCTGGAACCAACTCTAATGATTTCGTCCCAAGTCTCGGGGGGGTGAGCAGGATCGCCGCCAGCCTTGGCGAGGAGGTCGAGATTGTAGAAGACGACAGGCTCGGCGACGCCGAAGCCTAGCGCATAGGTATCACCCTTGGATTCTCCGATTTTTGCAACGGCCGGAGAAAGCGCTTTTCTGCTGTCACTCGTGTCGGCATTCAGGAAACGGTTGAGCGGAATGGCAAGATTTCGATCCGTGTAGATCCGCAGACGATTGGCGCCCTGAAACGACACATCCGGCAATGAACCTGTGAGGGAGGCCCGCAGAGTCGCCTGAACGAGATCGTCGTAACCTCTGGTCGAATTATCCAGTTCGACTTTGACGCCGGCATGTTCTTTCTCGAAGGTTCTCGCGAGTTCAACCCACATGGCGTTAAGGTCAGAGGAGGCAGCGGTTACCCTTAAGGTTCTTGCGACCTCTGCGTTCGCCGGATCCATTGTTGCTCCAATGAGTGCTGTAGCGACGGAGGCGACCACAATCGTCTTGATTGAGGACCACATTTGGCTTTCTCCATTTTTGCTAATGTTGTGTATTCTTCGCCGCACCGAGTCCTAGACGCGCAACGCTTTGAGGCGGTGTTCGGCGGCTTCCGATAAGTTTTTCTGTTATTTGATTGCCCCTTTCGCCAAGCCTTCAACGAACCAGCGCTGTGCGGCGAGGAAGGCGACGACAAGAGGCAGAACGACGAGCGTTGCTGCGGCCATGAGCGGGCCGTAGTCGGTGCCGGCCTCCTCGCTCTTGAAGGCCATGATGCCGAGCGGCGGCGGCATCAGTGATTGGTCGCGCACCGCGATCAGCGGCCAGAACAAATCGTTCCAGCGTGAGACAATCGAGAAGGTTGCGAAAGCGATCACGGCGGGCAGCGCCATTGGCACCATGATTTTCCACACGATTGCGATTTCGGAGAGACCGTCGAGCCGCGCGGCGTGGACCACGTCATCAGGAATGGACTTAAAGAATTGCCGGAACAGGAAGATGCCGAATGGCGAGACGACATAGGGCAAGACCAGCGCCGCATAGGTGTTGAGGACGCCAAGCTGATAAGCCAGGATGAACAGCGGCAGCGAAAGCACCTGATGCGGCAGGAGAAGGCCGATCAGCACCAGGCCGAAGAGCCCACCACGGCCGGCAAAGTGGAGTTTGGCGAGCGCGTAGGCGCACGGGGCACAGACAAGGATTTGCAGTGCCAGGATCAATGCGCAGACCATGAAACCGTTGCCGAGGTAGCGCGGCAGCGGCGCCTGGGTCAGCGCCCTTGTGTAGTTCTCGACCCCATAGAACTGGACCGGAAGGAAGGAAAAGCTGGTCCGGAAGATCTCGCCCGGCGGCTTGATTGACAGCGACACCATCCAGACGAAAGGGACCAAGATGAGCGTCCCGGTAGCGAGCAGAACGGCATGCCGGAAGACTGTGGCCGGCGACAACCGGCAGGTGCGAACCGCTCTGGTGCTCATTGGTAGTGCACCTTCCTATCCATGATGCGGGTCTGAACGAGGGTGAGGGTCACGACGATGGCCAGAAAGACGACGGCGATTGCCGCGCCATATCCGGTGCGCAAATACTCGAAACTCTCTCGATACAGCGTGTAAAGCAGCATTTCGGAGGCGTGCCCCGGGCCGCCTTTGGTAAGCACTTTTACGGTGTCGAAGGTCTCGAATGCCCGCAGCGCCACAACGATGACAACGAACATCGAAACCGGGCCGAGCATCGGCAACGTGACGGTGCGCAGGCGGTCCAGCCAAAGATCAGCCCCGTCGACGTCGGCCGCATCGTAGATGTCCTGGGGGATGCTTTTGAGGCCCGCGAGGAATAGCACCATTGCAAAGCCGAGATTCTGCCATATGCCTATCGCGGCGAGCGCCGGCAGCACGGTGTGCTCGTCGCGCAGCCAGTTCGCGGCCGGCAGGCCGATGGCAGACAACGTCTGGTTGACGAGACCGATCGTCGGATGCAGCAGCGCCTCCCAGGCGATCGCCATGGCCGACATCGTCGCCATAAAGGGCAGAAAGTGAATGGCGCGGTACAGAGAGCGGCAGGAGTTGCCGCTTTCGATCAGGAGCGCGATCAGAAGACCGAGGACAACAGTGCCCGGCACGACGATCAAAACGTAGATGACGGTGTTCAGAAGCGAAGTCCTAAATCCTTCCTCGGCGAAGACTTGGCGGAAGTTGGCGAGGCCCACGAAGGAGAGCGTCGGCGCGCCGAACTGCCAATCCGTGAACGCGATGACGAAGACGCCGATCACCGGCAGGCAGAATAGGACGAGCAGAAAGAAGACTGCCGGCCCGGCCAGGGTCCATGCCGCGAGCGCTTCGCTAAGGGCACGCCTGGGCGCCCGGGAGGCGGACGGGGATCGAAATGTTTGCGCCCCACATTCCGAAGGCAATTCGCCGGAAATGCCAGAAATAGCACGTGGCCAGTTCATCGAGCAGCCTCCCGCAGCGGCGTGACCGATGGCCGGCCGGGTTCCGCTTCCCAGCGCAATCGCCGTCCATCGCGGGTAAAGAGAAGCACCCGGTCGGGCCTGACGCCGACATGCAAGGTCTGGCCCGGGGCGATACGAGGCGCGCATTCGGCCGCAAACCTGGCGACCAAAGGCTGCTCGAGGCCCGCCAGATCGAGATGGACGAAGAGATCGGACCCCATATGCT
The DNA here is from genome assembly GCF_056837965.1 of Bradyrhizobium ferriligni. Taxonomy (NCBI): domain Bacteria; kingdom Pseudomonadati; phylum Pseudomonadota; class Alphaproteobacteria; order Hyphomicrobiales; family Nitrobacteraceae; genus Bradyrhizobium; species Bradyrhizobium ferriligni. The sequence continues at coordinate 56,172 of NZ_JBXEJO010000006.1, read as the reverse complement.
CGATCATGCGGACCGAACCTGTCAGCGCGCCCTGCCCACCCTGGTCGGCCAGATGAAGAGCCTCCGGGCGGATTCCGAGGGTGAGATGCATGCCTGGGAGTGCAGCGGCTTCGATCTTAAGTGTCGATCCGGCCACATCGATCAGGCCGCGGTCGCGCGTCACGCCGTCGAGTATATTGATCTTGGGCGAGCCGATGAATTCTGCGACCCGCCGATCGTTCGGATCGCTATAGATGTCCTGCGGCGGAGCGACCTGCAGCAACTCGCCGTCGAGCATCACCGCGACCCGGTCCGACAGCGTCATGGCCTCGGCCTGATCATGGGTGACGTAGACGAAGGTTACCCCGAGCCTCTGGTGCAGCTCCCTGATTTCGGCGCGCATCTGCACACGCAGCTTGGCGTCGAGGTTGGACAGCGGCTCGTCCATGAGAAAAACAGCCGGATGGCGCACCATTGCCCGGCCAACCGCCACGCGCTGGCGCTGGCCACCGGAGAGCTGCCCCGGTTTGCGGGTCAGCAAGTGGCCGATGCCGAGGGAGTTGGCGGTCCGGGTGATTTCCACGTCGATCTCGGCAGCGATCCGCGCCCTTCCTGGAAGCAGGCGGCCGACAAGAGGAAGCCTCTGGATGGCCGTGAGCCGCCGCATCCGGAGCGGCAGCGCAATGTTGGAGGCGACCGTCATATGGGGATAGAGGGCGTAGGACTGGAACACCATCGCTACGTCCCGCCGGTTCGGCCTGAGGCCGTCCACCACCCGCCCGCCGATCAAGATCGAACCTGCATCCTGGACCTCGAGCCCTGCCAGGACACGTAACAGCGTTGACTTCCCACACCCCGAGGGTCCCAGTAGCGTCAGGAACTCACCGTCCGCTATCGACAGTGAAACATCACGCAAGATGGGCGTCCGGCCGTATTTCTTAACAATTCTATCAATCAACACGGATGCCATTGCCGTTACCCCCATATCAGGAAAGCGTTGCTGAGCACGGCAATGAGATCGCCTACCCCGTTTGGACGTGTTCGCTGTTACGCGGGACCTTTAAGGATCGGACCGCTACAGCCGGATGACGACCATCGAATTATTCGATGTGAAGATGCGCATGCGCGATGACGTCTAGCCGAAACGGAATGTGTCGTAGGAGCAGCGCCCAAAGCGATGAACGCCTTGATGGAGATTGGGAACGAACAAGGCGCAACTCGTATGAGGCCTTGGAACCGGCAGTTCCGTCGGCCAGATCTGGCGGCGGTGGAAATCCATCTCGGCCAAATGCTGTCCGAACGCGCGACCGCAATTGCGAACTCACCGTAAGTCGGCCGACGCATCGTCGCCCTCGCCGAGCGAGGCAAAGCGATCCTGTTTACCCGGCATTGCACGCATCCGCGCGACAAGACGGAAGCGAGCCGCACCCCCGTGCAGACCTCTCACAACCGCTTTCTGAACTCGTTTCAAACCTAAAGGCGCACGCCAAGTGGCGATGAGCCGTGATCAAGATTGTCCATGCACTCGCGGCCTGCTCAGCCTCGGCACGCTGATCACGCGCCGGCCGTTACCGTCGGACGCTTCAGGCCCTTGGGATCTCTATGATGACAACCGGTCCGCGTCTCCGCTACAATGCGCCGCCGGTTCGGACTTACCGTGCTACGCCCGATCTAACCGCCAACGGCAACTTGCAGGCCAGCCCCGCTTCCAGCATCGCTGCGTAGCACGATGATGAAGACCGGCGGCATCCGGGACATCACGCTTCCTGGCGCGTACGACAATGAGAGGAATACACTGACTTCAATCGAGGTCCATCCTGAGGATGGCGCCTTGGCGTAAGCGCTGCCAGCACCACAAGGGCACTCTTGCCCGTCCCTGCTCTTCCTCCTACCGATCGCTTGGGCGTTGAGCCTGCGGCCAAGCCGTTCAAAAAAAGGAACTCCAGCCACCGGCAAGGTAGCAGGCTTCGCCGACGTACTCGCGCCGGAGCACCTGCGTGTAGCCTCCGAGATGCGCCTCGAAGCTCTCTTCGCGTACGGGAATATCGAGGGCCTCGGACGGCCGCAGCAGTTCATGGAGGACCCGTCCGCTCATCGTCTGCGGTGAGTCCATGCCGAGCAGATAGAGAACTGTCGGCGCGATATCGCAAATCCCGGACGTCAAGAAAGATGTGCAACCGATGTTCGGAAACACGGATCCTGCGATCAGGCCCAATGCTGCGAGCTCCTTTGGATGGAGTCCGCCGTGAAGGCCAAGACCGGCCCGGCGGTCATTGTCGTAGAAGGTGCCCCCTACGAGGCCGAACGGGTCAACGGTATCGTCGGCGCGGAAGGAAAACGCGACGTCCGGCGCGCGGGGATGATCCGCAAAGACGAGGCGGTTTGAGAGGCTTCCGGCGGCGATGCCGTTGATGTCGTCCTTTGCACGCGTGAACACCGGCCCGCACCATGGCTCGGATGTAATGGCGGCAACCAGCCGGGCGACGTTCGCCTGATCCGGATCGGTAAGATAGAGCGCGCCGACCTGGCCTGGCACCACGACCGCATCGACATCGGGAGAAGGCGCGGTGCCGGGGCGAATGCCGGCCGCACGCAGGCTATCGGCGACTGAGATACGCGTGTGACCGGTGATATGGCCGTGGTCCGAGATCGCGAAAATCTGAACCCCAGCCCGCTTTCCCTCGGCCTCCCACCAGTCAAGCACACGGCCGAACTGCCGGTCGCAATGAGCGATGATGGAGCGCGTCGCCTCGGCCCCCGTGCCGTGGAAATGCGAGGTGACGTCCGGCTCGCCATAGGAAAGGATCGTCACGTCGGGACGATACTTCGGCCAAACAACATCCAGAAAGGCAGACGTAATCCAGTCCTGTCCGGAGCGGTCCGGCTCGATTTTGGGCGGAGCTGGAGGTAACGGACCGACACGAGTTTCGATTTCGGTGAGCACATCGCCTGGCGTACAGGCCTCGCGAAAATGACCGGATAGACGAACATGACCGAAATGCTCGGCCTTGTGGTGGAAGAGCTGGGTCGTACCGGGCGTATTGGTGGCGAGGACAGCGAGGCTCCGCCCGTTCGCCGCCAAGATCTCGCCGAGCGATGGCGCCGAATAAAGCCGGCCGCCGCTCTCGACATCGATCTGGCGGAGCAGAAGCGCATCGGAAGTGTCGATGTAGCGCGGCGGGGTCACGGCGCGGTCGACGTATTTGTTACCGACCATGCCGTGCCGGTCCGTCGTGGTGCCGGTGACAAGGCTCGGGAACGCCGCTCGGGTCTCGCTCGGATAGATGGTGCGATGGTTCGCAAGGGTCACCCCGGCTGCCTTCAGCCGCCAAAGATGTGGGGTCAATTCCGGGCCGATCAGGTCCGGGCGCAAACCATCAAAGCTCGCGAAAATGAAACGAAGATCGCTATGCATCAATGAACGCCTGACAGAGCCCCTGGATTGCGCGCAGTTTGGAGCAAAGCTCCCACCACAGCCATCGCCATCTGCAACTCGTCGCGGCTCTTTGGGCTGCCGATGACAAGACGGACATGGTTCGAAGAGGACTTCGGATCAGTTGCAAAAATCCGCCCCGGCCGGATCGTCACATGCCTTGAAGCGCATTGTGCAACCAGTTCGTCTTGGTCGATGATTCCCTTGAGATTGACCCACAGAAAAAGTGCATCTCGCCGGGTCCAAAAAGGGATACCGGAGAGCCATTTCGCGGCAATCCTCTGTCTTGCGATCGCTTCTTCTCTGACGCCGGCCACGATCTTCTCCATCGAACCATTGGCGAGCCAGAAGTTCACCAGCTCGACAGAGAATGAGGCGGGAAACCAGGTCGACATGCCATGGAAGCGGTCTAGCGTTGTTTGCGCCGCCTTGCGATCAGGCGCCACGAGGTAGCCGACCCGAACACCAGGGCCGACGCATTTGGCGAAACTTGTGATGTGCCATGTCATGTCGGACGCCAGCGCTCCAAAGGGCGCTGGAACCCCCTCTGGCAGCAGTCCGTACACATCGTCTTCGATGATGCTCACTCCATATTGCCTTGCGATTCGAGTGATCTGCTGCCGTCGCTCGAGCGACATGACGATCGTCGTCGGGTTGTGGACGGTCGGCATCAGAAAAAGTGCTTTGGGCGCGAACCTTCGGCATGCGGCCTCGAACGCCTCTGGTTCGGCGCCATCGTCATCCATAGTTATGGTTTCGGTCCGTATGCCCTGAAGGTGCGCATGTTTGCGAAAACCGTAGTAGGTGAGTGCTTCCGTCAAGATCGTATCGCCCGGTGCCGCGACGGACGCCAGGGCAAGGACCATCGCGTTCTGGGCACCATTGGTCAGGATGATCCGTTCGGGGTCCACAGGCGTTTCGAACCGCGAGGCCAGCCACGTCGCCGCATACGCTTTGTCCGCCTCCGTTCCAGAGAACCGATGCGTTCTCACTCCGTTTTGGATATCCATTGAGTCACTGAGCGCGCGCAGGCCCTCTCTGACTGCATCTTTCAAGTTCGGAGAAGCCGGTGGAGTTGACCGCTCAAGGCTAATAGGCACCTTTCGGGTTTGACTATCTTCAGACATGGCTTTGTCCCCTCGTTTGTGATTGGGTCTGTCGTGATGCGACGCTGAACGGATAGCGCCGCGCAGTGCTTCCGCGAACGCGCCGAGAATAGTTGCCAACGAACAACATCGTCCGAGACCATCCTGCTGACCCACGACGAAGGTGTTTGCAGATATCCTCGCTCGTCGAGCCGTGGCCAACGTGGAACCAACGAGAACCCCAGACATCGCGATCCGGCGCGATTTCCTCAACAAGGGCGCTCGCATCCACGGTCCGCGAGCGCTTCGCCAGCACGTTGGAGCGTGGCCGGACCCACGCTGGACATATCCTTTCACGGCGCTGAAAAGCACCGCCGCCAGCCTCACATCGTGTGACAAGGAACCGTGTGACCACAAACAAGGAGGCCGGCCTGAGCTCAGGCAGGATGAGGTTTGTCGTCGATATCGCGACGTTGCCCGCTGACATCAGGGCGTCACGACCCGAGATCGGCATCTAAAGGGCAGCGCCAACCAGGCAGTTGAACGAATGCTGTCAACAAGTTCGGATCCCAAGACGGTCCTCCCTATCGTGATGAAGATTCGCGGCGCACAGAGGCCGAGATCGCCTCTGTCGTTTCGGCGACGGATGGCCGGAACCTTCAAGACCCGGACTGCTACAGTTGGATGACGTTCATCGAGGAATTCGATGTAACCAGCGCAATCTGAGATCGATGTTCCAGCCGGAAGGAACTGCCGCCCGATGCGGGGACGCCCTCGTAGAGATCGCACGCGAAACGAGCGCGCCGCGCGCCACGAATAATACCCATCTCGCGTCGTAGAACTCACCCAGCTCGAGGCTGATCACGCGCGCTTGACAGTGCTCCTCTAACTCCGCCGGTCCCTCACCGGCCAACGGCTGATTTCTGCAAACGATCCTGTCGGTTGTTTCGCGTATGTGCCGGTTCGATGGACTGAGAGGCGAGCGGACTCGTTCTCCGCACCTGGTTCACGATCCTTACCAGCATGTTTGCCGTTCAAGATCTTCGGTCACTCGCGTCGAAGTGGAGCTGTGATCACCGCACGCGCTCACCATGCTACACCCGGCTGGCCACCCCCTCGACGCGCCAATCACGTGCGAGCCTTCGCCGCAACCCTTCGGGGCCGTTGGAGCATCTATGATGTAATGGACATCGGCTCTGTTGGGCGCAGCGCAATATGTCACCACCCGCCCGAACAGCACTGTGCCCCGCGGCGCGTCGTTGCGCCCGCCTCCCGCGCACATGTCCTAGGCGCCGTAAAACATGCAGGGCGAGGACATCTTGCCAGCGTGGGCGACGGCACAACGATCTGTCACCTGATGATGATTATCACTCCAATTATCGCTTTGCGACAAGTTCATCTCCCGTGCGCTTCCGCGCCCTGCTGCAGGCATGTGGAAAGCAAGCGGTTTCGAGTGCCGAGCCAAGCGGCCGATCGGTGCGCGCTATACTCAATCTCGGCGACGCCTCCTCCGCTGCCCGTGGAAGCCGCGCGCAGAAGCGGCATGTCCGGCGGATGCGGCGATTAACTATCGCCATTTTCGATTACTTCATGCGAAAACAGGATGGCTCGATTGGTTAGGCCGCTTGAGAGCGAGTAGGTAGCTCAAAGATTTCCTCTTTCCAAGCTTGCAGGTTCTCGATCTTGCCTCTTGTTGCAGAACGCCTCCGCGCCGTCCAGCCCTCTGAAACCAAAGCCATGACAGCTCGCGCGGCCGAACTGCGCGATCCGGGCGTCGATGTGATAACGCTCAGTCAAGGCGAACCGGATTTCGATACGCCGGCCGCCATTTGCACAGCCGGCATCCAGGCTATCCACGACCGGCGGACGAAGTACACAGAGGTCGCCGGGATCAAACCGTTGCGCCAGGCGATCCGCGAGAGCTTCGGCCGTGATCACGGGCTCGATTACGGCTTGGATCAGATTACGGTGGGCTGCGGCGCCAAGCAGGTTGTGTTTAACGCGCTCTTCGCCAGCCTCGATCCGGGCGACGAGGTTGTAATCCCGACACCGTGCTGGGTCTCTATCCCGATATGGTGGCACTCGCCGGCGGCAAACCGGTTCTCGTCGCCTGCGATGAACTCCATGGCTTCGAGCTGCGTGGCGAGGCGCTGGAGGCTGCGATCACGCCGCACACCTAGTGGTTGACGCTAAATTCGCCGTGCAATCAGCGGGCGCAATCTACAGCCGAAGTGAATTGCTTGCACTCGCCGTGGTGCTGCGCCGGCACGCACATATCCATGTGCTGTCGGACGACATTTATGAAAAGCTCGTCTATGACGCCGATTTTGCCACCATGGCCGCCGCCGCGCCCGACCTCTACGAGCGCACCGTGACCGTCAATGGCGTGTCCAAGGCCGACGCAATGACCGGCTGGCGTGTTGGTTACGGCGCGGGGCCCCATGCCCTGATCAAGGCCATGAATCTTATCCAGGGCCAGACATCGTCGCACACCAGCTCGATTTCGCAGTACGCCGCCATCGAAGCCCTGTCTGGCGGCCGGCACCATATCGATGAATTCGCGCGCGCCTTTTTGGAGCGCCGGGACCTCGTGGTTAGCAAGCTGAACCAGGCCGAAGGCCTTTCGTGCCGCGTGCCGGATGGAGCCTTCTACGTTTTCCCTTCATGCGCAGGCGTCATCGGCAAGCGCACACCGGGCGGCAAGGTGATCGAGACCGACACCGATTTTGCCATGTATTTGCTCGATGCGTTCGCCGTGGCCGTCGTGCCCGGCAGCGGTTTTATGTCATCGCCCTATATCCGCATTTCATATGCCTCCTCGCTCGAGGACCTCATCCGCGCTTGCGACCGCATCATCGCCGTCTGCGCGGCCCTGTCCTGAAAGATCCTGCCGATGTCCCCCGCCAAACGTCTCCGCGTCCGCATGTCCGAGACCAGGTTGCTCCAGATCATGGCTGCTCATAGCCCAATTTCAGCGATCCTCGCGGAAGAAGCTGGATTTGATGGCCTGTGGGCCTCCGGCTTTGAGCTGTCAGCGCTTTACGGCCTGGCGGACATGAGTCTGATTTCGATGACGCAACATCTGGAGGTGCTGCGGGCGATCACTCGGAGCACGATGCTGTTAATCATCGCCGACATCGACACAGGCTATGGGAATGCGATCAATGTCATCCATGCCATCAAGGAATACGAACGTGCCGGCGCCAGCGCCGTGGTCATCGAAGATAAAACCTTTCCAAAGGTCACGAGCCTTGTTGTCGAAGGGCGGCAGGAATTAACGCGCATTGAGGAATTCCAGGGCAAGATCGAGGCTGCCATCGCGACAAGACGAGATCCGGATTTTCTCGTCATCGCCCGCACCGAAGCCTTGATCGCAGGGCTTGGCGAAGCGGAAGCCCTGCATCGGGCGAAGGCCTATGTGGAGGCAGGCGCCGACCTGATCCTGATCCACTCAAAAAAGAAGGATCCATCCGAGATCGAAAGCTTTTCACGGGCCTGGACCGGATCGGTGCCCCTGGTGATCGTGCCGAATGCCTACCCGGATCTCGACGCCGAACGGGTCAATGCGCTACGCAACGTCCGCATGATGATCTATGGCAATTTCGGCATCCGCGCCTCCGCAACTGCCATGCAGGATACTTTCCGCCGGATCATTGCTGACGGCGGCGTCCAGAATCGTCCACAAGGACATTCTGCCGGTGGAGGAGATTTTCAGGCTCCAGAAGATGCGCGAGCTTAAGGCGGCTGAAGCTCGCTTCCTTCGCTGAACGACGCGATCAGGAACGCCGGTAGTTACCCGGATCTTCGGACGATACTGCGGCGCCCGAGCCCTCGCTCATGCGCTATCCTGCCGCTCTTGGGAGCAATTTGAGTAAAGGGCTTTGTCCTTCAGAAGGCCGCGTTCCGTCGACTGCGAGAACAGTGACCGCGCCGTCCTTCCCAACCGGCGCCAGTAAAAAAGCCGACGACGATCCCTAGCGAGCCGCGAGTTCGATCGTACGCACCGTACCAATGGTACGATTTACGCGCGACGTGGCGTTGATAAGCAGTAATCCGGCTAGACTCATCGGATAATGTGATGGGGCATGCGTCATTTTGTTTGCAGAGCCGGCCACGGCAACGAGCGGACATTTCAGGAGCGACCGGAGCAGAAGATGGCTGTCGAGAACGATGACGTGCCCCTCAACGCGATCCGCGTGTTTGTGACCATCGCCCGGGAAGGAAGCGTAACGCGCGCAGCCAGCACATTGGGAACAACGCAGAGCTCGGTCAGCCGTTACCTAGCCGTGCTCCAGGAGTACCTCGGTACAGATCTCGTGGAGCGGCGGGGCCGGCGGAACGACTTGACGGAATTCGGAAGGCTTTTTGTGAACACCGTTGCCGAACCGCTTGATACAGTGTGTTTCACCGCGAAAAGAATGCGGCGGCGGACTCAGGCAGACGGCAACCGGATTGTGGTCCGCACCTCACTTTCCACCTTCGCTCACTCCTTTCTGATTCCAAATCTTTCGGCGTTCTCAGCCGAGATGGGCGGCGTCATCGTGGACGTGATCAGCTCACTGTCTCCGCCGACATCCTCCGACAATTTCGACATCTTGATCACCCGCGATCTTTCCGTCATTGAACCGGCCGACGATTGGGAAATCTATAATGAGGCAGTCGTGTGCGTGGGCTCTCCAGATCACGTCGCGGGAAGAGCACTCTCAATTGTTCGTTCGATGCCGATTCTTAACATCACATCCCGGCCCGACATACTGCCCACATGGTTACGAGCGATGAACCTGTCCGCCAAGGATATCAAGTCGGGGGCGAGATATGATCACAACTATCTTGCCCTGCCGGCGGTCATAACGGGAAAATGCCTTCTGGTAACGCCTGAAATCCTTGTCGGCGATCTTGTGCGGGGGGGCGTTTTGCAAGTCATACCAGGATCGCGTACTCCCAGTGGCATGCGATATCGGGCCTATGCGGTCGATCGCAGTGACAACCTTGAAATCGCCCGCGCGTTTTGCCGGTGGCTAGCTCGGCTCTGTAAGAAGGCCGCAATTTTGGAAGGAGGCTAACGTCGCATGGGGTTTATGACGGAGGACGGCGGCATCAATTGTCCACGGCGAGGTCGCATCCAAGAATAGCAGATCCACTCGCGCTTGCGACAATTGCCGGCACGCGATGTCGGGTCCGGTCGACACCTATCGGCTGGCAGGCGTGCAACGTTGGCTAGGGAGAGCCCCGTCCAGCACCCGATGCGAACGAAGTGGGGGCAGCCGATGTTCCAGGCGACCACCAATTCGATTGGATGCGCGGTGGACATTAATGTTTCACGCTGCGAAGGGCTGCCGCGGCGCCTGGTATCGACGCTGCTTGCAATCTGCCGCCAGAGGACGGCGCAATCAGACTTGTGAACTTTGGCGGATCTGCGCGCGCCAATGCGGGCGGCATCGATGGATGCCCAGCTTTAACCACTCGTTCTGGAGGTGCTTCGTGCTGAAAGCGAACGCGCGGACGGATTGCCCGAAACACGCAAGCTGATGTCGAACAACCACCGACGCGCGCGCGTCGGTGGCCTTCCTAGGAGATTTTAGCACCGAGCTAGCCGCCAGACCGAGGTAGGCCGCCTCGTTACCTCGCGAGCCATTCGGGAGGATGTCCCCCTTCGAAGGGACTACCTCACCAATTGCGCTGAATGCGCAGCAGCATGCTGACCGCGTTCTGGTTCTTGAGTTCATATACTGCAGCCGGCTTGGCGACTGCCGCGGCCGCGGGCACCGAAATAGTGCCGGAGTATTTCTGATCGAGGAACGTGGCGAACAGATCCGCGGAGAACGTCAGGTTTCTTACCGGCGTCCAGCGCGTGATCGTGCCGACCGCCGCGATGTTGAAGTCCGGGTTGCAAACACTCGTCAACCCGAGTGCGGCCATGCCAGCGCTACTGCAAATCTGAGCCTTGGCCGCATCGGTGTAGCGGACAGCAGCCCACCCGCCGTAAACCGCGGTGTTCCAATAGGGATCCCAGTTATGAATGTAGCCACCGTTGAATCCGTACGTCGTGGTCAGCTGAAGAGCTGTGCCAGTTGCCGCCGTCGTGCCGGAATAGATGGCATCAGAAACGCCAGCGATGCCGAGGCTCTGATACGCATCAGCTCGGCCGGTGCCGCCGTACATCGCCCACCCGGCTGGGATGTTTTCCTGGATGCTAAAGCTGCTTGCACCCTTGGTGTAAGCGCCCTGCAAATTGATAGAGTCACCCGCGCCAGTCGGGATATTCTTGATCGATAGCGCCAGCTGACCGGCCCAGCCCCACTTGTCGTCGGCGTGCCCGGTAACTTCGGACCCACCGTAGTACGCGGCATGGTTGTCGTGCGCCGCGGCCGATGCCTGGAAGAGACCCCACGCCTGATCGATCCGCATCATGCCGACAATGTCAGGAGCCACAGTGCCGCCGTAACTCTGCGATCCGTAGGCACCCGTCACGATACCAGCGGCCGTGGCATTGGTCGTGTTCCAGATATTGGTCTGGTAATAGGCAGTTGGATCCTGCGCAGAAATCGTTGCGGTGACGCCCTGACCGAAGTCAGCGGTATAGCTAAACTGGTTGACACCCGAGGCATCGCCGCCGCCTCCCGGGAGACCGTCGAAGAAGTTGTTGGCCGGGTAGTTGGTCCAGGGAGCGCTGAATTGGGAGATCGCCTTTCCCATCGTGAAGCCTGCGAACTGGATAAAGGCGTACCAGATGCTGAGAGTGCCAAGCCCGACGCCATCACCCGAATACGATGTCGCGCCCGTTCCGGCCGCACTCGTCGAGCCCGTCTTCCAGGTAAAGTTCCCTTCAAAGAAGGTGCGGACCACGCCATATTCGCTTGGTGTGCGCGTGTCGATGCTGAGGTCTGCGCGAGAGCGAGCGGTGTAGGCATTGCTTAGACGGTTGTGCGCCGCGCCGACACTGGAAACGGGATTCAGGACAAAACTATTGCTGCCCAGCATCACGTCGGCGCGCAGAAAACCACCCAGCTTGATGCAGGTGTCGGTGCCCGGGATGTAATAGAATCCGGCACCATACGTGGAGCACACCTTCACGTACTCGATCGCTTTGGCTTTGACGGGAAAATCGGCCGCCTGTGCCCCGCCCGAGGCGATCAGGCTGGCCGCCGAAGCCAGCACAACCAATTTAATGATCGTGTTCGAATAGCGCGGACACTCGTAAGAGTTCGGCTCAATCGCAACAGAGCATAGCTGGCTCTCGGCCACTCTGGTCAACAGGCCCCGACGTCCTTCACGACGGCCGTCCAACGATCGGAAGGATAATATTGAATAGCGGCGTGTCTCATCCGATCTTAGTCCGAAGATTTGTTTCAGCACCGAAGTCCTCCACTCAAAAGCACGCAAACATAGACCCCTATGTTTTTGACGTAGGAAGAGAGAAGTCGTTGATGTCTGTGCGAGGGCGTAAGATCTCTGCGTGGCTAACGAGCGAGAGGCCCGCTCTCATCTCCACCATCTACACGGTCGACTCAGACGACTATCGATCAGGGTGCTTGCAATCCGATAAGGACGAATAGCGCTGGCCGTCCATTCAGGCTGCGCAAGGCCGCAACGATGTAAGCCAACGCACTTAGCTGGAAATGCCATGCCCTATCCTTAAGGCCAGACCCCGTTTCTGCGGCCGCAATATCGTTGGGGAGCAAAAGGCCGGTGACAAGCATCAAGGAATGTGATGGACCATTCTCATTTGGCGATTGATTTGTTCGAACGGCTCTACCGGTCCGCTTAGTGCCACGTCGTCGCCGCCACCTGATAACGACGCACGAACTTTGGCACCCAATCCACGATATCCGTTCGCCGGCGTTCGTAGCGTGAGAGGAATGTTGTTGGTGGGCTCGCGTTGGCAAACTCGATTGCCAGCGAACCGTCGAATCCTAGAGTCAAGGCTACAATTCTGTTCGCAACGTACAGAATGCGCCTTTCATTCCGTCGGTGTATTCGTAATGCAATCTTTCTGTCCGTAGCGGACCAACGATTTTTCTCTGCTTTCTCCAGCGGCATTGTCCGTATTTTTGATTTGCGTTAGGGGAAAATGATGCGGCCGGTTTTGCGAACGATACGGCGCACTCAGAGTGATCAGTTAAGCGAAGCAAAGAAGGAATCTGCCATGGCTAAGCCGCCACACCCACCGCATCCCGACCATCCAGACGTGCCGCCCGGGCCTCCGAGCGAGACGCCGGGCAAGGGTCCGCCGCGCCCCAGCACGCCGCCTACACATCGTCCCGTGGGCTAAGTTTTGCGTAAGCACAACCGCCCCGATGCCGACCAGGATTGGTGGACGCTCTGGCCGGAGGTGTTCAATACCGAACTCGCGGCTTTCGCACGGCTCGGAATTACACCACGAACTGTTCACAAGGCAAACGGGGTCCTAATCCTGGAAGCGGACTGGCCGATACACGGCCAGTCCTCACCTATGCTGTTGCGCATCGGATATTCCCCGCTACATCCTTTCTTTCGCCCCGCGGTGGCAGCGCCGAATGAAAGCTTCGAGCGCCATCAGAACCCTTTCAGCCGCGAGCTGTGCCTGTTGGCGCAGGAGCTGGGCCAATGGGATTCGAATCAGCTTGTCGCGGATTTCATCCGGGAGCAGCTGGATCAGCTTCTGCGCGTCCTTGCCGCTAGAAAAGATGGGCGTTGGGATGATGCAGCCGATCTCGAAGAGCGAGCTGCTGATCCGTTGATGGCGCATTTCGCCGGCGCTGCCGAAGAGGACTCCATCATCCTTATTGACGGTCAAGCGCCGCTCCCCTCCGGCCAACATGGTCTGATTGAGGTGGCCTGCACCGGTCGCCCCACCAGGAGGAACGGCGCCGCCTTCGAAGGCGTCATGCGGCAGCTGAAAACCAGCACCGGCGCCGCGATAGGTAAACATTTTGGGTTTCCGGGCGAGTCCGAAGATGCTCCGGTGATTACCGGGCGATGGGTGAAGTTTACACCACCAGCAACCGCGGATGGCGGAGAACTGCTCCGCCTTGCCGAAGAAGAACTTGCGCGACACGCAGTATTGCAGCCGGCCAGCGTGCAGAAGGTCAATGAAACCGCGCGTGGTCCCTTTTCCATCACCGGCATCGCGTTCCCGGAGGAATCAGAATATGGCCCGCAGAAAAACGGCGCGGGGTGGCTATTTCTGGCGACAAGGCGTGCCCTCGCGGACGAAAGAGCTGGCGTCGCCGAAACAAGGCTCATCCGCGGAGAACGCGCCGGAAAGGACGATATGTTTTCGCGGTTACCCGTCGCAAGGTCTCTTACAACGAAAAGGATTCTTGTCATTGGCTGCGGCGCGATCGGAAGTTTCGCGAGCCTCGAACTGGCTCGCGCTGGCGCCGGCGAGATTGCGCTTCTGGATTTCGACACGGTCCAGCCCGGCAACAGCCTGCGCTGGCCGCTGGGCCGTACCGTCTGGGGAAGTGGCAAGACATCAGCTCTCGCGAACTTCATTGCGTCGAACTATCCATGGACAATTGCCCGGGTTGCTGAGGGACGCCTCGGTACGGCCGTTACCGAACCGGTCAACATTCCCCGCCATCTGCACAACGTTCTTACACCGGTATTTGATGAACTGCGATCCGCGGACGTTGTGGTCGACGCCTCAGCTTCACCAGAAGTACACCTTGCGCTATCCCACTACTGTCGGCGATTTCGGGTGCCGTACGTGATGGGTTATGCGACACTCGGCGTAGCGGGCGGCGTGGTCGCGAGATTCCTTTCGGACTCCGAAGCTTGCTTCGTGTGCCTCCAGGAGCACTGGAAGGACAAGCTCATACCAGAGCCGCGTGTCGATGATGCCGGCGTCATTATCCCGGTCGGCTGCAATGCCCCTACGTTTACGGGCGGTGGCTTTGACCTGCAGGAGATATCTCTGGAAATCGTGCGCACAGTCGTGGGACTGCTCTCGGAGGGGAATTACGATCCTGGCCGTTGGGACCTGGCCGTACTGACGCTCAAGGACGGCGGAGGAGCACGGATGCTGCCTCATTGGAAGGGATTTCAATGCCCGCCGCATCCCCAATGCTGCGGAGCCGGACGGTGATCGTCTGGCTCTCCTCACACGTGCTGCGGCTAATGTGCTCCTACGCACGAGAGCTATCCCCACTTGAGAATGGCGGCATCCTTCTTGGATGGCGATCCGGCGAGGACCACGTCGTCGTCGATTTGCGCGGCCCGGGCCCGCGCGCCCTTCATGGGCGGCATCGCTTCATCCCGGATCACGCCTGGCAGGCGTGTGAAATCAATCGCGCGTTCAAAGAAAGCTTCGGTGACCTCGACTATCTTGGAGACTGGCATTCGCATCCCGACGGGATTGCCGAAATGAGTGATCTCGACTCGGCCACGCTCTTGCGAATGGCCAGACAGGTGAAGGCACCGCTGATGCTAATCGTTGCCGGTAGCGGAGCGGATTGGTCGCCCCAGTGCTGGAAAGGACAGCTTGCGGGTCCGCTCATTTGGCGTCGATTGGTAGCAACGCCGCAGGAGCTCAGGTTCTTTGACTCACCCGCCGCCTGGCCGGGCGCTAGCACAGTGCGTTCCGCATCTCCAGCGATCAGCCAACCTAAGACCTCTTAGAACTAACGATGTAGTGCGTGGCTCGTGCTTGGTCAGGACCGAAGTGATTCAGCTGAGCAGCCACACTTTCGGATCCAAGTAGTCATTCTGCCCTGATGTCGACCGAGTTGCTTCTGGCGAGCTCCTCCAAGCGCGACAGGCAGTTCACTACGATGGTCCTTGTATCCACGTACAAAGGGCGCGGCATGCTCGAGCGCAGTCTCGGGATGACACCATCGCTGGCGTGGGGGCGCAGCTCGCATCGTACCGGGCCGCAACCAAGCCATGGAGCGGTTTTGCTCTCGGTTGCAGTCATGCCTGTTGATCGAATTTGCTTTCACGCGCTGCGCTTGCACCCGACCACCAGGTATTCGAGCCCGCTGAATGCCCAAAGGCCGTCCCGTCTTTGGCCATCGTGTTTTCGACGGCTGCGATCTGAAGCTAACGTATAATTCTGATCGAGCATTGCAGGAACTTGGTGCTGCTCGTTCGCCTCGGCCAGCGCCAGCGCGTTCACCCAGAGCATCATGTCCTTCTCGAGGGAGCGATATCGCCGCGGCGGTGATCTGGCTCGTGGCCACTCCCTTCCCTCCAGCGGGTCCTAGGGCGATAGCAAATCGCTCGTAAAGCGCAGACAGCCTTAGCGATCGCAGCGCTTGGTCTTTGGTCGTATGCGTCGGGCGTGTCCCGCACTCACCCCAAACAATTCGGTAACGAAATGGACCGCTTTGGATTTGAAGCTCTTCATGGATTCTCCAGATGGGAGGTTCTCGTCTGGTTTCGAGCCGATCAGCGAAGAGCTCAGGGGGCGTCGTACTTGTCTTTACCGTTGTGACGGAGCAGTGCGCGATAGCCGCCGCGCATGAGACGCAGCCCCATCTGAACCAAGCGAATGGTCTGGCTGCGCAGATCGTGTGTTTTCCAGCCTCGATCGGGAATGCGAGCTATGCCAAACAGACTTTGTGCGATTTTGCGATAGCTGTTTCCCTCCAGCCACCCATCCACTGCACGCATCGCGAGGATGAGCCGATGCCGGGTCGTAATCGGTAAAGCAAGAGGGGGGCGTCCGAGGGGCCGCTGTTCGAGCGCCTGCCAAAATCGATGTGCTGCCCGCAAACGAATATCGAAATTGCGGTCGAGCGGCAGGTCGACGGCAATCAATGAGCCGCTCGGTGGAAGCTCTCTTAGCCAAAGACGATGCTTCGCGCCTCCGAGCCGCACGATGGCATGCCATCCATCTGGCGCATGACGAAGCTCGCTGCCCGCGAGTTTGGCGATATTCAGGTCGTACCGTTTGGATGCCGCCGAGCCGATGGTCGCGCGGACGGCTAGCACGGTCGACAGCGCCTCAGGCGCCCAGAAAATGGCTTGCTCGTCGTACGTCTTTTGCGGGTCGGCTGCGAAAAGACAACCCCCACTTCTCTTGGAAGTGATCCGCCGTAGCGCTGGATCGTTCGCTGCTGACCAGCTTTCCATAGTCTCTCTGGTACTCGTGAATGCGGCGTAGCCACTCCCAGGCTATCTCCTCAGTCTCTGCTTTCTTGACGTCAGGATATGCGTCCTCTGATCTCCAGTCGGCATCCGGCATCGTACTATCTTCCCTGTGTTCTTAACGCACATGCAAGGAATTGCAGCCCGACAAATGTGACGATTTCTGGTTGCGCTAAGGAACTTATTCATCGTTGATGCAGTCACGCGATGGAACGATCTACTTTTGCGATTGGACCTCAACAAGAAGTCTCGTCTGTTCCAAATGCATTCAGTCTTCACTCGTCACTCTTCGGCCAACCGCGGCGAAGGAGCTCGCGATAGCCGTGACGTGCCACCCACTTGGCGCGAGCAAGATGACTGTCGAAAGTACTGCGCGCGCGTTCCGGCTCAAGGGCGGGATCAATACCAAGCACAATGCGCGCGACTTCGCGCCAGTCAGCGTTATCGGTTTCGGCATCGAGGAGACGCATATAGATAACGGCTTGTTGCTCGTCGTACGGCGTGAGTTGGGGCGCATCGGGCGCCAAATCTGCGATCTTGGGATCAGACGGCACGGTCTGAAACTCCTACCAAGTTGATAAAAGTCGACCTAGCGATGGCAGTGGTATTCAAAGGCTCATCGTAGCGAGCCGATTGTCGCACTGGATTATCCGGAGCAGAATCAGCGACGACAGGATCAAGTGGCGGGATCTGCATGATCTTACAATGCGCAGGAGATTGACCGCAGTTTCCGTTCACAACGGTGCATGGAACGGCGTTTTGTCAAGTATATCGAGGTGCAATATACTGAGCAAGCGGCATCCTTTCCCGCATGGACTTGCGGGAGACTTTCGCCACCAACTTGCGTCGTCTGCGCAATGCGAGGGGATGGTCCCAAGACGAGCTTGCCTTCGAGGCCAATATAAGCCGGGGCTATTTGAGCCAGCTTGAAAAAGGCGAGTACTACGTCAGCATAAAAATCATCGGCCGCCTTGCCGACAAGCTCGACGTTGAGCCCAATGAGTTCCTGAAACGACCTACAAAGAGGTCGCGCTAGCTACACACAGACCGATACCTGCCTTACTTCCAATCCATTGTTTCTGGTCTCTTCCGTAGCTCTTGGAAGCTGGTCTAAGTGATCCGTGAAACGATTGACGAGATTTTAGGTCACCCGTCTCCGCTGAACGAGATCGGCTTCTGGTATTGACGTTAGCGCGAGTCGTCTCGCGGTCGCGGATCAATTCTTGGATGATGAACGCTAAGAGGTTTCGGCGAAATCCGAATCCAAGTTAGGCGCGCTAGCAACTTTCTCATTGACATAGGATCGCTTAAGGTTTCGCTCAGCCGGGCTGTCGGCAAAATGCGAGATGAAGCCTCGCCACCCCGATCTCTGCGGCCAAATATTTTGGGGCGGCGATACTCCGTCCCGAACGCTGTCTTGGGACGAACCTCGACTCCGGGTCGAGTGGCCATCGGTCATAGTTGCAGCCGCGAATCCCACATCTTCAACAGAACACGAACTCGAAATCCGGACGCGGGTAGGCTGCGCCGACGACCTGCTACAACTTGGCGGAGGTTCTACGAAGGCAAATAATCGCAACTTTAGATTATTTCATTCAAAAACACGATGACTAGATTGGTTAGCGTGCCTGAGGGCGGTTAGAGATTGTTCCAACATTTGTTTCGAACTTCGCAGGTGTTTCGAATTTGTCTCTCGTTGCAGAACGGCTCAAGCTTGTCCGCCCCTCTGAAACCAAGGCCATGACAGCGCGCGCGGCCGAGCTGCGCGACCGGGGTTTCGATGTGATCACGCTAAGTCAGGGCGAGCCGGACTTCGAAACACCGACCGCGGTCCGCGACGCCGGTATCCAGGCAATCCGCGACGGGAAGACGAAATACACGCCGGTCGCCGGCATCAAGCCGCTGCGTGAGGCGATCCGGAAGAGCCTGGATCGCGATCACGAGCTCGCTTACGGGATCGACCAGATTACGGTTGGTTGTGGGGCCAAGCAGGTCATCTTCAACGCTCTCTTCGCTAGCCTCGACGCAGGCGACGAGGTGGTGATCCCGACACCGTGCTGGGTCTCCTATCCCGATATGGTAGAGCTCGCCGGCGGCAAGCCGGTTCTCGTCGCCTGCGATGAACTCCATGGGTTCAAGCTGCGTCCCGAGGCATTGGAAGCAGCGATCACGCCTCGCACCAAATGGCTGATGCTGAACTCGCCCTGCAATCCGACGGGTGCGGTTTACAGCCGAAGCGAGCTATTGGCGCTCGCCATGGTACTGCGCCGCCATGCCCGTGTTCACGTGCTGTCCGACGACATCTATGAAAAACTCATCTACAACGTCGACTTCGCCACAATGGCAGCGGTAGCACCAGATCTCTACGACCGCACACTGACGGTCAACGGTGTATCCAAGGCCGACGCAATGACCGGCTGGCGCGTCGGTTATGGCGCAGGGCCACTGCCGCTGATCAAGGCCATGAACCTGATTCAGAGCCAGACGTCTTCGCACACCAGCTCGATTTCACAATATGCCGCGATCGAGGCGCTGTCCGGCGGACGGAAGCATATCGATGAATTTGCGAACGCCTTCCTGCACCGTCGCGATCTTGTCGTTGCCAAGCTGAACCAGGCCCAGGGACTTTCGTGCCAGGTGCCGGACGGCGCCTTCTACGTATTCCCTTCCTGCGCAGGTGTCATCGGCAAGCGCACACCGAATCGCAAGGTCATCGAAACCGACACCGATTTCGCGACGTATTTGCTCGATGCCTCCGCCGTGGCCGTTGTACCCGGCAGCGGCTTCATGGCTTCGCCGTACATCCGTATTTCCTACGCTTCGTCGCTCGCGGACCTCACCCGAGCTTGCGACCGCATCATCGCCGCCTGCGCCACCCTATCCTGAAGGATCTCCCGGTGTCCCCTGCCAAACGCCTGCGCGCCCGGATGGCCGAGACTGGCCTCGTTCACATCATGGCCGCCCATAGCCCGCTGTCCGCGATCCTCGCGCAAGAAGCAGGATTCGACGGCCTGTGGGCCTCCGGCTTTGAGTTGTCAGCGCTCTATGGTCTCGCCGATATGAGCCTGATCTCGATGACGCAGCATCTCGATATGCTGCGGGCGATCGCCGGACGCACGACGCTGCCAATCGTCGCCGACATTGATACCGGCTATGGCAACGCGATCAATGTGATCCATGCCATCAGGGAATACGAGCGCGCCGGCGCGAGCGCCGTCGTCATCGAGGACAAGACCTTTCCGAAGGTGACGAGCCTTGCTGCCGGCGGTCGCCAGGAGTTGCTTCACATTGAGGAGTTCCAGGGCAAGATCAAGGCCGCCGTTGCGACAAGACGCAACCAAGATTTCCTCGTCATTGCCCGCACCGAAGCGCTGATCGCAGGGCTTGGCGAGGCGGAGGCTCTGCGTCGGGCGAAAGCCTACGTGAAGGCTGGCGCAGACATGATCCTGATCCATTCGAAAATGAAGGACCCTTCCGAAATCGAAAGCTTTTCGCGGGCCTGGCCCGGATCGGTTCCGCTGGTGATCGTGCCGAACGCCTACCCGGATCTCAACGCAGACCGAGTCAAAGCGCTCGGGAATATCCGCATGATGATCTACGGCAACTACGGCATCCGCGCTGCGGCTACTTGCATGCAGGAGACCTTCCGCCGGATTATCGCCGATGGCGGCGTCCAAAACGTCCATAAGGATATTCTGCCAGTCGACGAGATTTTCAGGCTTCAGGAGATGCATGAGGTCAAGGCCGCTGAAGCTCGCTTCCTTCGCTGAAGGCCACTCTTAGAATTCTCCGTAACCAGCAAGACCTTGAAACGATCCTCGACGCCCCACTAATCGGACGCCATTCCGATGTTGTCGGCAACACTCCGCTTCTTTCTTAAAAATTGCGGCCATCGCCGGCAGGAACAGCAATCGCGTCGATCATGGTATCGCCGCCTGAAGCTGCAGCTCTGAAGAAAGTCGCCAACGGTGATCAACGTTTGCGATCACAAAAGTGTACGGATCGTACGGCGAGACGATTTTGTGCGCGAAATAGCCTTGATAAGCAGTGATCCCGCTATCCACATCGCATAATGTGATGGAGCATTCATGCTTGGCAATGGCCTGCCGCCGCAACTCGCAGTCATTCCAGAAGCGACCGGAGCGGAAGATGGCTGCCGAACACGATGAAGTGCCCCTCAATGCAATTCGGGCATTTGTCACCATTGCGCGAGAGGGAAGCGTGACGCGGGCGGCTCATGCATTGGGAACAACGCAGAGCTCGGTTAGCCGCTATCTGGCCGTGCTGCAGGGCTATCTCGGCACGGACCTCATCGAGCGCCGCGGTCGGCGGAGTGAATTAACGGAGTTCGGTCGGGTTTTTGCCAATACGGTGGCCGAACCACTCGAAACAATCTGCTTCACCGCCAGGAGAATGCGCAGGCGCAATCGTCCTGACGCCAATCGGATTGTGGTCCGCACGTCGCTTTCTACCTTTGCTTCCTCTGTTCTGATTCCAAATCTGCAGGCATTTTCCGCCGAGGTCGGCGGCGTCACGGTGGATGTCATCAGTTCGCTCTCTCCGCCGGCGTCTTCCGACGACTTCGACATCTTGATCACACGCGACCTTTGCGTCATCGAACCGGCAGACAATTGGGAAATCTACAATGAGGCCCTCGTCTGCGTAGGATCTCCGGATCAAGTCGCGGGAAAAACGCTCTCAATTGCTCGTTCAATGCCAATTCTGAACATCACATCCCGGCCCGACATCCTGCCTACATGGCTGAGGGCAATGAACCTCACTGCGAAAGACATAAAATCGGGAGCTCGATACGATCACAATTACTTAGCTCTGCCGGCTGTCATGACGGGCAAATGCCTGCTGGTCGCGCCTGAAATCATTGTCAGCGAGCTCGTGCGCACAGGAGCGCTGCATGTGTTACCGGGATCGCGCACGCCAAGTGGCATGCAGTATCGGGCCTACGCGGTCGATCGCAGTGACAATCCCGAAATCGCGCGCGCCTTCTGCCGATGGGTCGCTCGGCTCTGCAAGAAGACTGCGGTTTCGGAAGCCGCCTAACAACCTATCCAACGACATCAAACATTCGATCGATGGACTGGATTTGAATGCATTCGCTCAACGTGGGATATCGAGTATCCGTTCAAGCGACGCGACGAATGGTGCAGACGGTTCTGCTCCCCTTGCCTTCGACAATGTCTTTTCCGCCAAGCAATAGCGAGCCGAATGCGAGGCGGATACCGCGCACCTCGATGACCACGGTCAATGATTTGCTAGCTGGCGCTGTCGACGGCCGCAGCATGCAGCTAGCCGATCAGCCAGAGCTCAGGAGGTGTCGTCGCTGTTTTTGCCCTTGCGACGGAGCAGGTCGCGGTAGCCGCCTCGCATGAGACGGAGCCCCATTTGGACCAGGCGAATGGTCCGGCTGCGCAGATCGTGCGTTTTCCAACCTCGATCGGGAATGCGAGAGTTGCCAAACAGGCCTTGGGCGATGTTGCGATAGCTGTTGCCTTCCAACCACCCATCCACTGCACGCAAAGCCAGGATGTGCCGATGCCGGGTTCCGATCGATTGAGCAAGCGGAGGCGATCCAACCGGGCGCTGTTCGAGCGCCAACCAGAATCGGTGCGCGGCCCGCAAGCGGAGGTCGAAGTTGCGCTCGAGTGGCAGATCGACGGCAACCAATGAGCCGCGCGGTAGAAGTTCTGCCACCCAAAGCCGATGCTTCGCGCCTCCGAGCGGGACGATGGCATGCCATCCATCCGGCGCTTCACGGAGCTCGCAGCCTTCCAGGTCAGCGAAGTCAAGATCGTACGGTTTGGACGTAGTCGAGCGGATCGCCGTACGCACGGTTAGCACGGTCGACAGCGCCTCGGGCGCCCAGAAAACGGGTTGTTTGTCGAACGCCTTTTGCGGATCAGCTGGGAAACGTCAGCCCCCACTTCCGGCGGAAGTGAACTGTCGCGCCAAATTGTTTGCGCCCGCGCTGGCTCCCGAAGTCCTTTTGATACTCGCGATCGCGGCGCAGCCACTCCCAGGCGATGTCGGCCGTGTCTGCCTGCTTGACTTCGTGGTATGCGCTCTCTGATCTCCAGTCCGCACCTGACATCGCACTCTCTTCCCCTCATGTTCTTCATGCACACGCAAGGATACTGCAGCCCGACATTTGTGACGATTTCTGGTTGTGCTCTTGCAGCTATTCAGTGTTGATGCATTTGCGCGATGGAACGTTCGACTTTTGCGATTGGAGCGGAAACAACTCCGTTTCGAACGCCTTACCTTTCGCCTTTCGGCCATCCCTGACGCAGGAGATCACGATAGCCGTGACGCGCCGCCCACTGGGCGCGAGCCAGATGACTATCGTGAGCACGGCGCGCACGATCCGGCTCAAGGATCGGATCTACGCCAAGCACAATGCGCGCGACCTCGCGCCAATCAGCGTTATCGGCTTCGGCATCGAGGAGACGCATATAGGTAACGGCGTGCTGCTCGTCGTATGGTGTAAGCTCGGGCGCGCTGGGCGCCAAATCTGCGATCTTCGGATCGGCCGGCACTGCCTGGAACTCCTATCAAACCAAAAAGCCAATAAAAATTGGGGGCGATGCTAGCCGCACTCACGGCATCTTGGTACCGACAAATTGTCGCGAGTCGCACGAATGTTTCCCGCAGAATCTCTGTTTGAACGTACAGCAATATCCGCGCGTCCGTTGTTCCATCGTATACCTCCATTTCGCTCGTCCCTATTTGGTCAGTTTGGACTTGACCATTGGTCCAGTTCGCGGGACGCGATTTGATGTCCTTCAAGCGCCCGCCCGCTTGTTGCCTGTTAGATGGGAGGACACGCTTGATTTGGCGGGCAAACCCGTTGCTTGGTCGCGGGCTGATGAGTTGGCTGTTCGGGCCAGTCGGCTGGTGAGAACGTTATTCTCAGTTTCGAACTCCACGTGGCCATTTGTCATCTGATCGCGCCGCCGCGAAGAAAGCGCGGTTGTCTCCGATGGTCATCCATTTTGCGTTGGCGAAAACGGCCAACGAACGGTTCGCGAGCGCGGGGACTCGTCCCGTTCGACAGGCTGCACGGTCGGAGCGACCTCTGCCCGGTCGAAGTGGCGGCTTTCACATCAAGAGGTCGCCAGCGGGTCACCAAACGCTGCGTGCCATCGGCGGTGAGCACTGACTTATCTAGAGCAAGATCAGCAAGGATTGAGGAGTGGGCGCCCGACGATCTTCCGCACGCGCAGCAGATTGACTCAGTTTCGGTTCACAACACGCAAGAGATGACGTTTTGTGAAGTATATCGAGGTGCAGTATATTGAGCAACTGGCTTCCTTTCCCGCATGGACCTGCGGGAGACATTCGCCACTAATTTGCGTCGTTTGCGCAATGCGAGGGGATGGTCCCAAGACGAGCTTGCATTCGAGGCCAAGATAAGCCGAGGCTATTTGAGCCGGCTTGAAAAGGGCGAGTACTACGTCAGCATCAAGATCATAGGCCGGCTTTCGGAGAAGCTCGATGTTGAACCCGCTGAGTTCCTGAAGCGGCCCGCAAAGAGGGCGCGCTAGGTAGGCACAGCCCAATACGCGTCTACCCAATCCATTTCTGCAGGTCTTTTCCGTAGGCCTTGAAGGCCAGACTGCGTGATTTTCGGCGGCCCGGTATGGCTTTCCCGGCCAACATGATCGAGCCCCGACGCGGGAGCACGTCGACGCGGTCGTTGGAATGGTCGCGACTATCCCCGCGCGCGGCATCGTCAAGACCCAGTTCGGAATGGCCGAACACCTTCAAATGGTTCGCCAGCACTAGGCATCGAATTGGCTTGATGCAGTTCCGAAAAGAGAAAAATCAAGGCGGCGAGCCATCCAGGGTCAAAAATCTGAGAAGGTGCGTGCGCAAGTTCGCCCGTCTCTCGAGCGGATCAATCTTGGCGACATGTTCACAAGGCCTGATACGCCCAAAGTGGAACCTTCGAGCCGCTGTTCGACCCGCAGAAGAAGGTGCTGCCGATTACGCCGGCGTTTTGCTTCGCCCATGCGGCGGGGCTTCTTCGAGCTGGCTGACATCGAGAAGAATGCCCGGGAAGGCAAGAGAGGTAAACCCGTCTCGCCGATCGCGCTGGAGGCGGTCAGGCGCCTGGATGCGTTGTTCGAGATCGAGCGCGCCATCAACGGCTGCGGCGCCGAAGAGCGGCGCGCCGTGCGCCAGGACGAGAGCAAGCCGCTCCTCGGGGACATGCACGCCTGGTTGTTGCGTGAGCGCGAACCCCTCTCGCGCTCCTCCGAGGTCCTGAAGCCTATGAATTACATGCTCAGGCGCTGGGACGACTTCGCCCGCTTCCTCGACGATGGCAGGATCTGCTTGACCAACAATTGTGCTGAGCGCGCATTGAGAGGCATCGCCTTGGGAAGGCGCAACTGGACCTTCGCCGGCAGCCAGCGTGGTGCCGACCGAGCCGCCATCATGCTGACGATGATCACGAGCTGTCGTCTCAACGACGTCGATCCGAAAGCCTGGTTCGCCGACGTACTCGCCCGCATCGCCGATACTCCCGCATCGCGCCTGCACGAACTGCTGCCCTGGGAATGGAAGCTCCTGCGCAAAGCCGACAAACCCGCCGATCAGCAGGCCGCCTGAACTTCACGCAACGCCATCATGGAGCTCGCCGTGCTGGCGCATGCGTCAATCGAGCGGTAGTCGTCGTATGCGTACCAGCATGCAGCCGGCCAAGAGCTCAGGAGCTACCGCTCTTGTTCTTGCCCTTGTGATCGAACAATGCGCGATAGCCTCCCGCATGAGACGCAGCTGCCAACCCGGCTACAACTTAAGTCGTTTGAAAATCCGCTCTGGCATCAGGCGAATGATTAGCATGACGAAGAACCATATGGATCGTGCGTAAATCACGTCCTTGCGCCGGTTTACGCCACTCAGCACAGCTTCACCCAGCTCGATAGGGACGGCCGTGAGCAAAGGCGGCAGTCTCATATGGCTGGTCATTCTGGTTCGAACGAAGCCGGGCTTGACGGTCATCACATGAATGCCGCTGTTGATCGCCAGACGATTTCGCAAGCCGGAAAGAAACCCTGCTAACCCCGCTTTTGCGGAACCATAGACATAGTTGGAGCCCCGTCCACGGTCTCCTGCAACAGACGAGATTCCGACAATGGACCCATGTCCGCGTGCGACAAATCTTTCCGCAAAGAGGCCGAGGATGAGGGACGGGCCTTCGTAATTTGTTCGCATGATCTCCCGAGCATGATCAAGGTCGATTTGGGCGCGCGGCTGCTCACCAAGAAGACCGACCGCTGATATGACGACGTCCGGAAGGTCTGGCAGAGCGTCGACAAATGTTACAAATGATCCGGTGTCGAGTACGTCAAATTGATGGATGCTAACTTGGCTACCCGTGCGAGCCGAGATGTCGTCGGCCTCGCGCTGTAGATGAGGCAGCGAGCGTCCCGCGAGCCGCACCGTCCAGCGGCTCCGGGCGAAGGCGAGCGCTGTGGCTCTGGCAATTTCTGACGTACCGCCCAGGATGAGAACAGCTTTTTCAGCTTGTGCCATCGATCCCTCTCAAATTCCAGTTTGTTCTGCGAAGGCGCGACCTTAGTTTTCAGACCACGTCTCTCCTCTTTCGGACTCGCGGAAGAAAGAAAGATCAGGATAATCTACTTCAAAGATCGCTCGTGGCTGCCGGTCGTCCCTTGCCAGATAAAGCCTGCCGCCTGAGGTGACGACGAGCTCGTCTCGTCCAACGAGGAATGAGCTGCACCCGGTTCTTTTGACACCGGCTTAAGCTAATCCAGCGTTGCGCTTCTTCAGAACAACCAAGAATGAGGATCCGCCACGTCCTTCCAACGGGACGCAGCCGAACCGTCGCCTTGAGGATGGTGCGCTTATCCCATTCCGCCATTGTCAATCGAAACAGATCGGAATGCTGGTGATGCGAAGCAAAACTCGTTCCGCCAGAAGTACGAATAATAGGCTCTCGACAGAGTCCGCAAAGCCCACCTCACGGTGGCGGTACTTGCCGACGGATATCGGCTGTGATCACGCCGTCCAAAGTGCCGACACTTTTGCCGGGAGCGACTTATCGATGGAGTCCGCGCACCAGCGCTACCTACAATTAGGTCACGGAAGCAAGCTTGCTTTTGCGGCCCCCCTTCATCGGGTCGAAAGCTCGCATCAGATGGGGTGATCAAGCGTGACCGCCTGGTGAACACCTATAGCTGCGCCTCCGTAGGCGCGGCCATTGCCGCCTGCAATCGCCTGGTTGCCGTTAGGCATCGCGCGTTGATGGCATCAGTGGTGCCTGGGTGGATTACTTTGGTGTCGATGATAGGATATTGGCTCCAATCCAAAATCGCTGCCACTGTTGTCAGGTCCTCACGGCTCGCCTAGATCGCAAGAATAGGATTTCGACGCCTTAGAAAATCTAGAATCCATCAAATGGCGAAGATAACGACGGCGGCGATGGAGGCGATGGAAACTGCGCTTATACGGTCCCTCAGTGCAAAGACGATAGGATCGTCGTCCATTCGACGCCGGTGCGCCATCATAAGCGCCCTGCCTATCCAATACAGAAGAATTGGACAGATGAGCCATAGTGCCTTCGGATGTCGATAGAGTAGCTGCACATCTGGCGATGTAACATAGAGTGCAAAGATTGTGATAGCGTTCAAGCCGGCTGCAGCAGCTAGAGCGGCAACGATATCAAGGTCGCCAATCCTGTAGTCACGGTCTGGACGATCCGGGAGGCCGCGGTCGAGCCTTTTCGTCAGTTCGACGTAGCGCTTGATGAGCGCTAGCGATGTGAAGATGAACATGGAGAAGATGAAAAGCCACTGCGAAATTTGAATTTCGGCTGCCGCGCCACCGGCGACAATTCGTGTCGTGTAGAGCATCGCCAGGACAATCACGTCCACGAGCATCTGGCGCTTCAAATAGAGAGAATAAGCACTTGTTAGTACAAAATAGCCAACGAGTACGCCGACAAACTTAGGCGAGATTGTCGCTGCCAGCATCAGAGAAAATAGGAGAAACACCGGAACCATAAGCAAGCCGGTCTGAAGTTGGAGGAGGCCACTCGCAAAGGGGCGCGCGCGCTTGCTAGAGTGCGCGCGATCCGACTTAAGATCTAGCAGGTCATTCAGGATGTAGACCGCTGACGCGCAAGCGCAAAAAGCTAGAAAGGCGATCGCATCTGCGATGATGTTAGCCAGCGCAAATTGATGTGAGGTCGCCAATGGCACAAAAACAAGAACATTCTTGACGTATTGGTGGACCCGAACGGCCTTAAACCACGCCAACCTACCCGCATTTCCGCCATCCAATGCGCAGTAGTTGCCCTTGAGCGCGACGAGGCGATGCTTTACTGAGTTAGAAAGGCCAACGCCGTATGCCTTGTCAGCAGTCTCCCAGATCGGGAGATCTGAGGGAGCGTTTCCGATGTAATCAAATCCTTTCTTACCGAAGGCAGCTGTGAGTATCTCGGCCTTCAAAGCTCCCGACAAATTCGTTTCCGCGTCAGAAGCAAACCAACCGTCGAAGACGCCCAAGTGACCCGCGATTGCTTTTGCGTGCTTCGCGTTGGCTGCCGTAGCGAGGTAAACTCTTCTGCCCCGCGCTTTGGCTGCCAAGATTAACTCCATAACGCAGGTATTGTAGGGAAGCGTCGCGTAATCCAGTTCGGACGCGTGGGCAAGATGATGCTTTACGGCCGCTTTGCCGTTGGCTGATGCCTGGATCGCTGCAAAATTCGCACGGAACCCTCTAGGAAAAACGTTCAAAAAAGTCTCGTAGAGCAAATCAGTTAGCAGTAAGGATCCATCTAAATCCGCCACCAACGGTTTATCGCGGGGAAGCTCTATATCTGCGGCCTTAGTATGATCGCTGGAGCGCCGGATACCATTCAGAACATTTAGTAAAACATTTTCGAGGTGGATCGGACGGCCGATATACGCAATGCGACCTCCTTGGTCGACGACGAACGCAGTAGGAATTCCGCAAGTAGAACTGAGTTCCATCCAATCCTGGTTCATTTCTCTCGTGTAGTCGAACGCGACACGAAAGTTCAGACTTGGAACATTTTTGGTCAACCACGCTCCCAGCTTGGTTTGGGCCACGTCCGCCGTTAGAGCACGCTCATGGGCTGCCACTCCGATAACCTGAAGCCCGTCGTCTTTGTATTTCTCTTGCAGCTGCGCCAGATGGGACATCGTCGCGATACATGGCATGGACCAAGTTGCCCAGAATTCGACGACGTACACGTTCCCGGGCTGGAAGCTCATGAGGGGCTGGCCGCGTAGCCAGGTCTCCGCTTTGACTGGAGGAGCTAGGTCCCCCACACGCAGCACCATGTTATTCTCCAGTGCTCTTGCCGTGCGCTGACCGACTTCATGCGCGAACTTGCTTCTCTCTCAAGGACGGGGGCTCACCGTTTTTTTTAGCAAAGGAGACCATCGCTCCTTTTGCGCGTCTATGTGTACTCGCCCTTCGACCAGTGTCGCCGGTCTCATAGCAACGGCCATGCCAGGGTCGTTGCGTGTGTTAAGCTCCTGATTCGTTTTGAAAGAGTTTGTACGCCGCAAACGAGCGGCCATGCTTTCAACCGGATAGCCGTTGCATGTTGTCCGAAACCGGACAAGGATTGGTGTGGTTAGGGCAATTCCGCTGCCACTCTCTGTGATTGATTGACTACGCGACGGACGAGCGACTAGGTCAGTCAGAAGTTTCTTCGGATTGCTGTTTTTCCTTCTCGGCGGTTAAGCCGTCGGGTTCCATTCACTCCGTAACAAGCGTCGCGATCGCGACGACGGTTATGACCGCAGCACGAAAATGGCCGCAGAAAGCCTCTCGAGTTACGCATGGCGTGCGGGCACGGCGCTCGCCGCCGTCCCAGCGTTAATTCCCCTCATTTTCCCGCCAGTTTGCTTTGTCAGGCAATCTGGCTCTTCACGAAATCGTTGCAAGACAAAGGTGATGCCCTCCGCGAGAAGACTGTCGAGAGCATCGATGAGGTCTCGACATGGTCGCTGCAGATCAGCGGCGGCACGAGCCGAATTAGGTTGCGGCTTTGTTCGGTGAAAGCGACCAGCACATCTCAGTCGCGCAGCAGCGAAGCGGGAGGGCCAGCCGCTCCGTTTATCGTCGAGCATGCTGGCCGCGGCACCGCGAGCAATTCATGTCGCCATCGCGCCTGGCTATTGTCGCCGCTATGGCGCTCTTGCTTCACCGGGCGACTTCGTCGGCGTCGTGATCCGGCACTACGCCTAATGGTCGAAGGCCTGGAGTCGGCAGGCACGACCACACCTCATGGGCGCCCCTGATCAGGCCGTGCTGGTCATAGAGTTTACTCAGCTTCTGCCAGTATTCGGCAAGCGCTTGAACGATGCCCCCACCGCCCCCTTAGAAGGAATTCTCGGCATGGACGATCGGACGATCTTCGGCCGAGCCGGCCGCGCTGCGCGTTCGGCGGGCTTGAGCGCGGATTGGATAGCCTCGGAGCCGGAGAACAACCATGTGAAGGTCGCCCGACGACCAGGCAGCTATTTGTGCGAAAGTACCGCCGCACATCGCGACGTAAGGCGACAGCAATCTCGTGCCGCTTCTCGTCCGGCAATCTATTCGGCGCCGCGATGATGCGCGGATGGCTGTGGCTCAGCGCCAGAAAAGTCAACCCTGCCAAAGAAATCCAGTATTTTCCAGCCGTCCCGGTCGTGGTAGTGCATGCTCGCGGTGCGCTGAACCTTCACCTAATGAAAAGCCGAGCAGCTTCATGAAGTGCAGTTAGCCGGGATTGACGTGGATTTTGATGAGGCCTCCTTCATCTTGGCGAGGGACAACGCCTCGACGTCCTTGACGGCCGTCGGATCGGGCAGCACACCGGGCGCGCGCCTCCACCAACGGGTACACATCGTTCGCGGGAGGCTTGGCCATCGGAGAATTCTTACCCGGATGGAGCGTGTTCGGGCGCGGCGACGGCCTTGCCGTCCTTCTTAGCGCGGTATTGGCTGTAGGCGGCGATCAGCATGTCCTCGTCGCGGTATTGCGGCACCCAACCCAGGTCCCGCTTGCCCTTAGAGACGTCGAGCACGCAGATCTCGTCGGCAATCAGGTACTGCTCGGGCTCCATCAGCGGCATGTTGACGAGATCGAGCAGGTCGAGCGTGCGCTTCACCGCCCAGGCGGGTGTCGGCAGCAGGACCGATTTGGAGCCTGCGTGCCTAATTAGGTCGCCAAGCAGCTTGCGCACCGGTGGAGGGTTGAGCGAACCAAGATTGTAGGCCTCGTTCGGCACGTTCGCTCTCCAAGCGAGCCGCGCGGCTTCCGCACAGTCGAAGACGGAGATGAACTGGTAGGGGTTCTTGCCCGTACCGATCATTGGCACCGGAAGGTTCCGGTCAATCAGCTTGAACAGCTTCTCCAGAATGCCGAGCCGGCCAGGACCGATGATCAGGCGCGGCCGGAACAGCGAGATGCGCATGCCGCGCGTGCGCCATTCTTCCGCCATGCGCTCGGTCTTCAGCTTCGACAAGCCGTATTCGCCAAGGGGCCGGACCGGATGTTCCTCGGTCATCGGATGGACAACGGTGTGGCCATAGATCATGTCGGTCGTGAAATGGACCAAGCGCGGCGCATCCACCTTCGCCATGGCTAGAATGATGTGCTTCGTGCCGTGATAGTTGACCGGCCAGAAGAACTCGTGCCGCTTGGCGCGCACCTGGATTGGCGACAGCATCTTGGCCGACAAGTTGTAGACCACGTCGCCGGACTTGATGCCAACCGCCGAGACCGAAGCAGGATCGGTCACGTCGCAGCGCACGAATCGCACCTTGCCGTAATGCGGCAGTTCACTCTTGTTGATATCAGCGACGACCACTTCCTCACCATCGGCCAGCAGTTTTGCGGCGAGGTGGCGGCCGACGAAGCCATCGCCGCCGAAAATAAGGTGTCTCATCGTGCACGCCCGCTAGTCTTGATGGTGTCTGGAGTGGTCGTCGCAGCGGTACTGTCTGCAAGGCTGCGGCCGCTCTGGGCGATCAGCACGGTGCCGGCGCAGATGAAGCCGATGCCAACGATACGGAATGCGCTGAGTTCCTCGCGGAACATGAAATGGGCGAACACCGCCACCGCCACATAGGCCAAACTGAGGAACGGATAGGCGAACGACAGTTCCACCTTGGACAACACGTAGATGTGCGAGGCCATGGAGATGACGATGGTGAGGAGGCCAAGGAAGACCCAAGGGCTGACGACGACTTGCAGGACCTTCAGGATTGGATTGACGCCTACGAAGGACAGCGGCCCGAACTGCATCATGCCATATTTCAGCATCAGTTGCGCGGCGGCGTTTGTCAGGACTGTAAAGAGCACGAAGCCGATATATTTCATGTCTCCCCCACGGCCGCGCCTTCGATCACCGGCCCGATAACAACCGCGATTCAATTGAATGAATTCGCGCTTTGCGTGTCCCACGAATTCCTTCACTCAGCCGCGAGCACCCACTTGTCTCCGTCGACAGCCGCATCGCCGTGCGGCGCCAGAAATCGGACAGGAAAGCAGGATCGCGATGCGCCTCGAGGTTGCGCCAGGCCGGAAACGAGGCGGCGAAGACCTCGGGCGCCATACGTGCGTCCTTGTAGGGGTTTACCGCGCCGCCGGCCTCGACAGTGATCCGGTCGAGCCGCTCCACTAGTGCGAGCGTCTCGACTCCGCGATTCGGAAAATCCAGCGTCAGCGTGTAGCCCGGCCTTGGGAATGAGATGAGCCCTGGCGAGCCGACGTCGCCGAAGCGCTTGAGCACCGTCAGAAAGGAGCCGTGGCTGGCCTCTCGTGACGCGGCGAGCAGAGCCGGAACGATCTTGCGCGCCTCACCGTCCGGAATGACGCTCTGGTGTTGGTAAAGCCCTTTCGGACCGTAGAGCCGGTTCCAGTCAGCGATGCGGTCGAGCGGGAAAAAGAAGCCCTGGTAGCCGGTCTTGTGCTTGCCGCGTGACTTGCTCTTCTTCCAGCGATAGGCGCTGTTGAACAGATTCAGAAACGGGCGGTTCAGTACGATCACTGGCGTCCGGAATGGCACGCCGAGCCCCTTTCGCGCAACGCTTGCCTTGCGCGCGCCATATTCGGCATGATTGCCGGTGATCAACAGCCCGCGCCCTTCTCGCCGGACGGTGGCCAGCTGGTCGGCCCAGGCAACAGCATACTCGTTGGCGTCGTCGGCTGCCTCTGCGAGATCGAAATATTCATCTAGGCCGCGGAAAGGCGTGATCTCCTCCTCAATGTCGAGTGACGGCACCCGCATTAGGCGCACAGTGGCCGAGAGGATCAGGCCGGTCAGCCCCATACCACCGATCGTCACCCCAAAGAGCCGGGACTTCGAGCCTCGCTTCAGGCGGTGGGTCCGTGCGTCCGAGGTGAGCAAGGTTAGCGCCTCGACATGGCAGCCGAAGGTGCCGCGACGATGATGGTTCTTGCCGTGGATATCGTTGGCGATCGCGCCTCCCAACGTAACGAACTGCGTTCCGGGAACGACCGCCGGAAAGAAGCCGTGTGGCGCGACGTGGGCGATGATGTCTGATAGCAACACGCCCGCTTCGGCCTCGATCATCCCGGTCGCAGGATCGAAGGCCAGAATACGATTCATCGACCGCATGTCGATGAGCGCGCCATGTCCGTTGAGGCAGCTGTCACCGTAGCTGCGGCCGTTGCCATATCCGAGCAACGAACCGGCTTCCGCGCTGCCGGTCTTCAGCAGCGCAATCGCGGCTTCGGGGCCGAGCACTTTCGGTACGGCCGGATCGGTCAGGCCGAAGCTACGATAGGAGATCATGGCATCATCACCGCGATCATGAGAAGCAGCACGCTGGTGCGCCCATGTGTGAGCCGCGCCGGTCGCTGATAAGGAAGACTGCTAGTGTGAGTCCAAGAAGGCATCCTCTAACATTTCGACACTCCCGTGCGACTATCGCCGGCCCTGATCCATTTGTAGAAGGGACAAGGCAAGATGTGCGCCAAAGGCAAAGGTCAATAGATAGAAGCAAATCGATCGGATCGGCTGCGTCGTATGTCCGACATTCGTCGGGCGTCCGACATACTGAGCGACATTCACCTGTTGCTGGGCGGGTTGCCAAAGTTGACCGCTACAGTCAGCGACCTGCGACACCCAAGCATGACGTAAGAGCGATGCAAAACGAACGATTGCTGCACGGCTGGAGGGTCAATTTGCGGCGCTCGTCTGGCCGAAGAAACGGTGATCTCGGGATATCTTGCCGAAAAGCAAAGTGCTTGCCGACGCCCGACGAGGACACCGGAGAAGCTGCGCATCGAGATGGATCTGTCTGGTGGAGGGTTGTCTTTGCGCTCGGCATAGGTTGCTGAATAGTTCCGCGGAAGGAGCCTTCAATATAGACGAAGCACGATGCCGAGCCAGCGATGCCACCCATCAAGCCGAGTTTCTGCGGTGAGCGCAACGCTACCCTAGGTTCTTTAGTCTGCTTATTGCTGCGATGAATGACCGAGCAACTTTGTAAGCGAAAGCGATCTGCCCGCCCCTTCTCCAGAAACGGTAGGAAGCACTTTTTCCCTCTGCGCTATATACTCCCCACCGAGACCGACGGCCAACCAAACCAAAAATGCAACCACCCAACAGGGATTCGCGAAACCAGTTCGAACGCCCTAGCGATCGCGATAGCTCCCCGGAGGTTTGGACGTAACAACGGCCGCATATTCAAGAATAGAGATAGGAGTCGCACATGGCACGTCCGAAAACCGACCTCTCCAGGTGCGTTCCCAGACCGTCGGGTCACGCCAAGTGTTTCCGATGAAGCTTACCCGATTGATCCTCATTACTCCACAGCTCGGCACCCAAGCGGCGAACATCAATGTCGCGGTTACCGCGCCCTAGGTCGGCGGCTTGCAGGTAGGCGTGTCGCAGTAGGTGTCGGACGCCGCATACCTTTTTGAACGTTATGAAACGGTGATGAGCATGAAGCATGACAAACCACCTTCGTGCAGCCCCGCAGCCTCGCTCGTATTTGTAGGCAGGAATCGTCGTGGCAACTGGGTTGCCCGCGAACGAAACGGTCTCTTTGGCGGCGTATTCGTGGAACGTGCCCAAGCGCTCAAGTACGCGCTGCTCGAGAATGGCCGTTGCAGAGAAGCCATCATCGAGGTATCGCACGAGATTGAGCTCGATATCCCGAGACGCGGATCGCCAGCGCGAGGTGCGTCCGATCGAAGCATATGATCGATATCATGATTGCACTACGGCAGACATCCAGTTTTAGATACTGAGAACATCGCGGTCAGCGACAGCATGGACACTCGATCTCTCACTAAGACGCCGCGGAATTTGTCGAGGCGAGGCGCCTCCAGCCGATTCTCTGGCATTGGGCGAGCCGCGTGGTCGAGCTGGAAACGCGGCTTGAACCTCTTCTGTTGCGGCTGCTGTGGACACGTGAGCAACGGCTTGGGCTTATCCGAGCGCAGCGGCATGTCCATAGCGTCACGGGCTCAGGTCCTTCGGGCGGAGGGCCGGTTTCGGCGCAGGCTCTCGCCGCAGAAGTCGAGCCGATGGGCGTTGTGGACGAAACGACCGAGAAGGACGTCGGCCGACCAGATCCGTCCCATTTCCAAGGGCTGTATAAGCGCGCTGCATGATTCGGAGCTGGTTTCGCGGACTTCATCAAGGCTAACGACCATGTCTTGGTCGCATCAAAGGGCCGAATACATGACCGCACCCAATCAGTTCAGCCATCAGGACAAACCCCTTGCAAGCCGGGACCATCCATACATGGAATGGACGCCAGTCGCGAGGGACCTGAGCGAAGACGAAAACTGGCTGCGCGACGTCGGCAATGGAAATCGAGGACGGAGCCATATTAGGTGTACGTTGGCGAAGACGGTCCTGACGTTCACTCACTTCGACGTCGAACATCTCATCGAGTTCATCCAAATCTATAGAGAAAATCCGGAATTGCTTAGGCGCTGGCCGTTAGACTTATCCAACCGAGCCCGCGGACTACGCCGGATGCGTACGAAATCGGCTTACCACCGCCCCTCGATCATGGGCTTGGGTCGAAGGTTGCTTTCCTTAGAGATTCTGCTTCCGAAGCCAGCCGCGAGGATCACAGCCTTCACGATCGGCTCCATTTTTGACGATCCGGCCGTTGTCGCCTGGCTTCACGACAGGATTGCTCCGCCAGCACGGCAGGACGCACGGGCTTCAACATAAACTGCTTGCCAGCATTCGGATAATCCCAATCAAAGACGGGCGGAGTGAAAGCAGCAGCGGCAACGTAATCGGCCTGCCCAGCTCCAAAGGAGGCCATGACGCTGACTTGATCAAGATGATATGTGCCCTCTGGCTCAATCAGTACCCACGCTTTGGCAAGATCGGCGCAGTTCTCAAGCCCGAGCGCTTCCACCGCGACTGCGTTACTGCCCGGCTGGCGTCCGACCAGCCATGGTAGACCAAGCGCCCGCGTCTCGAGCACATACAGCAGGCCCGGCGCGAGGCCGGTGAGATCGATCACCGGGGTGCTGACTTCAAGGCCGGCTGCGCGAGCCTGGGTTCTGGCAGAGTCCAAGTAGTCGCGGAATGGCCGCGAGAGCACCAATTTTCCACCACCTGGCATGGGCATGACAGCGGTATAAGCGCGCACATCTTTCGCCTGACGGTACGGCGTGAGGAGGCCACCATTGACTACTGATGCAGTAAGCAACTGTGCCAAGGCCGTCAGGGGCAGTAACGCGGCCACGCTGCGTCCCCGTTGCGCAAGAGGGCTCAGGAAGGCAACGACCGCGAGCATCCAGAACAAGGCATCCTTCGCGCCGACGAACCAGTAATTGAGAGCGGACCCCAGTGCGAATAGATGCGGCAAGACCACAAAAGTTAACGCTAGAGCGATGCTGATCGGCGCCTGGGCGCGCAAAACTAATCCCTCACGGTAGAACACCGCGCCAAAGCATGTGAAGGCCGGCACTAGAAACAGGGCCGAGAGCTTAATGCTGATTGGATCAGTCCCCCGCAGCGCAATCGCTATCGTTAAGATCAACACCGTAGCGAGAGGCAATGACGATAGCAACTTGTGCGAAGGCCCCATGAGCACGCTGAACAGAGTAGCTATCGCCGCGAACATAGCGATAGTGAGTTGCGAGCGATCGGTGGCGAGCCAGTCGATCCGAAACGTGCGAGACATATCGCGAGTGCCCAGCAAGATTTCCATCTCAACGCTGTTGATCATTCGATTCACAAACCCGGTTATGCTGCCGTCGATCAAATAGGTGGTCACGATCAGCAAAGCCAGCGCGACCAGCGCCGCGCCAAGCATCGGCAGCAGCGATGTTCGGTGCAAAACGACGACATAGAGCATAATGACGATGGCAATAGCCGCAGCGGTGGTTGCTTTGGCCATGAAGCAGCACCAGCCCCCAACGCCAATCAGTACCCACCCCAAGACCCGGAGCCCGGGCCTGTCAGCTAGCAGCAAGCCGATCCACACCACCATGAGCGATTGAAACGCCAGTCCGTAGTAATTGGGGGTGAGGAGCCAGCGCTGAAAGTCAAGTAGTGCTTGGCTGGCGATGCCTGCCGACAGCACCACCGCATGTGGCCAATCCGCCGACCAGAGGCGTCGTATCACAAGGAAGCTAAGAACCCAGCCCAGCGCAACGGTAAGCGTGACGTTCGCCATGCGAAGCACTGCGACATCACCATCCGCCCACTGATATGGCCAGTGATACATGAAGCCGAAAAGGGTCGTCGAAAGATTTATTCTGTAGGCGAAGGGGTTCGCGATGGAGTTGAGGTAGAAGCCCTCGTCAGAGAGATCGAGGCCATAACGGCTATAGTATAGCAACCAAGCGAAGAGAACGGCAGTGGTTACGGCGGAGAGAGCCAGCAAAATGCCGTCGAACAAGACTGGCAATGTCATTCCGTTGTTTGACATAGAACCGTTACCGTAAATGACGCCTATTCCAATGGATATCAGCCTCGCGGCGCTTCTAACTGACCTGAGCCTCGCAATCTTCTGCCAAAACTGGTAGCGTCTGATTATCTCTTGGACTGAGATCATTTCTCAGAGCCACCGCAAGCTAGACGTTCTGCACTTCTTTCAGCGAGAACCGAAGCTTGGACCACAAGAGCTTTGCGCCTCTAATCACGTTGGCGGGCTGATTGCGGGTGAGCGGCGCAGGCAATCTACCTCATCGGCGAGGCGGACATACGGTCTTACGCTTCCGACTTGACGAACTTCTGAACATTTATCGGGGGAGAATTGCCCGCGCTACCACAACGATCGCAAGATTCGGTCTCCACTCGCCCGCTAAGGCATTGGCCGGATGGAACTTGCGATCATTGTCCTTTCGCACAGGCGGCGGGCCACCGCGGCACTTTGCACGGCATCAGTGCCGAGGAACGTCGCGCCGGAGCTTTGCAGCAAGTTCGATCGTCGCATCGAAGCTGGCCGATTCGCCGAGAAACTCGGCGATCTCAAAACGCGCGGCGATCACCAGCCAACATCACGATTGCTGTAGTCACGATACCGAGCAGCATCGCGGCCGGACTTCCCGGGAAAGTCGTTGCGGCTGAGAGATAGCCAATCCGCACAGTTGCTGTGCTGCTGTCACAGCGAGGCCGGAGGGATTATGGACACGATTGCCACCTCCCGCGCCGTCTGGTGAGCGGCGAATGCGCTTGTACCTCGTCACAGAGGGTTTGAGTGGTTGATTTCGAGCTATATGAGGATTGGGATTTCTTCTGGAGGAACGAGGAGCCCGATGCTTCGGGCGACCGGGTTGACGTCGGATCAGACCGGCTCATTCGAGGGTGACGACCATCTGGTGAACCGCAGGCGGGCTGACACGAAAGTGGCGCTGCATGTCAGCTTCGGCGGGGGCGCACCGGAACATGTGCGAGTAGGCATAAATGAAGGCGAGGTAGTCGTCCTTCTTGTCGGTGAAGCCTTGCGCGGCGGGTCGGCGAGCGGCGCCTGATTTCCGATTCATTTGTCGATTCATGCCGCTCTCCGACAAGGGGGCCGAGATGAATATACCTTATCGGGTCGAACTGAGCCAAGCTGAACGCGACGAACTGACCGCGATCGAGTTCGTCGATGTCCATTATCCCGATGCCGAGTGCATACCCGTCGTGCTGGACAATCTGTCGATCCACTCCCCGGCGCCCTCTACCAGGCCTTCGCGCCCGCCGAAGCTCGCCGCATCTTGCAGCGCCTGGAGTTCCACTACACCCCCAAGTACGCCAGTTGGCTCAACATGGTCGAAATCGAGATCAGTGTCCTGCGTGGCCAGTGCCTGGGCCGCAGGATCGACGACCCCAACCGCCTCGTTGCCGAAATCGGCACATGGCAACGACAGCGCAACGCCGCATGCGCACGCATCAAATGGATGTTCACAACAGAAAAAGCGAAAAAGCCAGCACCAAAAAAATGGGCCGCGCTTATCCAAATGCGTCCAAAGAGTCATAATCACTGTGACAAGGTACCAGTGGCAGCTGCGAGAACTCGATTCGTAAAGGTCAATGTGCTCACGTGGAATGTCGTAGCTCGACAACCGTCGCAAATCCGACAGTCAGCATCAGTCTCATCAGCCACGTGGACCGCCCTTGAGGCAGGGCGGCGCCAGTAAACTACGGCCAAGTGTAAGGTCTCGCCAGCCACGGTCGCCGGTATCCCAGCGCCGGAGATTAAACTGGATAAGTGGCGTGGGGTGCCGCCGAACAAGCGCCGCTATAAGCGCGAGAATCGAGGTGAGATCAATCAGGCTCGAGATCAAAAAGCTCAGCGTTTCATCGCGTAAACCACCGCATCACCAGCGACCGTACCGGCCCCTAGCAGTAGCCCTGCCCGGACCGGAGATACTCCTGATGAACTCGACGCCTGGTCGCGATACACGACTCGGCTGAGAGAGCGCCCCACTTCTGGTAGGGTACGAGCCTCTTTAAATGCGCCGCCCGCGGACATACTCGATCAACGGCAGAGCGCAGCTGCGTGCATTGGAAACTCGAG
Source organism: Bradyrhizobium ferriligni (assembly GCF_056837965.1). NCBI lineage: Bacteria > Pseudomonadati > Pseudomonadota > Alphaproteobacteria > Hyphomicrobiales > Nitrobacteraceae > Bradyrhizobium > Bradyrhizobium ferriligni. The sequence continues at coordinate 16,585 of NZ_JBXEJO010000006.1, read as the reverse complement.
ATTGCTTCTTCATGATGAAGTGCGGCAGCTCCGCGAATCCGACCACTAATGATCTATTTGTCGGAAATAATGAACAGACTTGTTACTCGATACAGATCGAGCCCGGCCCACCCCGTAAGGGCTCTAATACTGTTCGTAAATCAACCACGCGATAGTGCGGCATTGGACAGCGTGTACACTTACGTTGGCTTAATCGAGCCTGCGCTGACTTGGCCGTTCGTTGGGGTTGAACCAACCCCATCCACGGCATTCAACCGAGTGCTGCATCAAAAAGAGCATTGACATGGCGCGACTTGCCAAGCTGGCAAACATCATCGAGTAGTGGGACATCGCGCCGCCTTGTGGGACGCGAGCGCACTACGTGAGGATAAAGATCTACGTCGGCCGACACTCCGGGAACTGCGAGCGCGCTACGCACCTTCATGGCTGACTGAGCGGTGGCTTGAGGCGTGTTACACTGCTCCGACCATTGACGCCGACCGGAACGTCGCCTTCGATACCGACGAAATGAACGACACGATGCTGGTCGCCGTAATCGTTGGCCGCATAATGCATAGTGGCGCGGTTGTCCCAAATTACGACATCGCCCTCCTTCCAGTTCCAGCGCACGGTGTTTTCGGGCGCTATGATATGAGACTGGAATAGATCGAAGAGCTTCTCACCATCATACTTCGGGATGTCAATGAAACGTTTCAAATAACAGCCCAGCACCAGTGAGCGCTCGCCGGTCTCGGGGTGGACTCGCACGAGGGGATGCTCTGCCTCGTAGGTTGTTGCGGTAAAGACCTCGTCAAAATACTTCTCATCAATTTTGCGGAGCCGAGTCCTTTCAGTGTAATCGAAGACGTTGCTGTGAACGGCCCAAAGTTCGTCGGCGAGCCGCTGTAGCGGCGGTGCAAGGTCCAGATACGCGGCTGCGGTGTTTGACCAGACTGTATCGCCGCCGAATGGTGGGATCACCACGCCCCGCAGCACCGCAATCTTCAGATACGCATCCACGTAGGCGAGATCGATGTGCCACGCGGCGGCCCGGCCGCCACCGAGTGTGGAATCAAGTTCGGAGAACCGCCTCGTTCCCTTGGCAGGACCGTGCATTGGAAGCGACACAAGCTTCCCAAAACGAAAGGCAAAGCGCTCCTGCTCGACGTGGTCGAGATGACCTTGGTCGCGGAAGAAGATAACCTTGTGCTCAAGCAACAGGGAATTTATCGCTCCGATGGTCTGGTCCGGCAAATCACCAGACAACGTGATATTCCTGATTTCAGCACCGACGCGCGCTGCAAGTTTCACGACATTTGTGCGCGGAATGACAGTATCGATTAAAGCTGTTTTGCTCATGGTACATTCTCCAACGTTTGTTCACCAGACAAGGCCATTCAGTCCCAACGCGAACGGATGAAAGCTGGATTGAAGAGATATCCAAGATCTGCGGTGTTCGAGCACGCTGGTACACTGTTGATGCTACGCGCGATCGACGAAGCACCTGCGGTTGATCGGTACAATTTCCCCGCTCGATGAGTTTCTCGCAGTCTCAGGTCAGTTTTGTTCGTTCCAAGCCACTGCGAAGCACGCCTAGCTTTTGATCGGGAGTGGGTGACGCTGTTGGCTTTCATGGATAGGCGACCTCGCGTTATCGAGTGATCCCAGCAAGGGCTGTGCCATTTGCGAAGCGGTTCATCAAGCCTTTCACTTAGCAGGGAGACAGCTCACCTTGCCAACGGAGCGCCGTACCACACTCTACAGCGTCATGCTGTATTGTCGCGTACGCGCCAAATTCAGGAATTCAGGTCGAGATGCAGCCAGAGCGCCGGCCCCCAGCCGTACGAGCGGCACGTTCGTGATCCGCGCATACGTCAATAGGCCGGCTTGAGGGCATTGATTAACGCGTAAGATCGCGCACTTGCTCTCCCGAGCACAAATCAATGCGCGTGCACCTTCAACATCACCCGTTAAAGCCCGTTCTCAGTTGGAGAATTGAACGAAGCCACTTGCGCGAGTCTGTGTAGAGATAGTGATGGGCGAGTGGATATCGTGGCCAGCGCTTAACCTGTCATTCGGCATACAAGATTGCCCCGATGAAAGCGACGGTTGCCACCGCCAGGGCTTCCTCAAAGACCTGGTCAAGGCTATGCCCTACATAATCCACACCGTGCCCCCGGACAACGGCATCCAAATCGCCGACCTGCCCAAGAACTGATCGGGTCCGCCATGTGGCGCGGCCATCCTTTCGACCGAACCTTCAGGGGGCATGGCGTCGAGCATTGTCTCGCCTAACCCAACCTCCCTGGACCAACTGTCAGGCCGAGAGAATGAACCGAAGACGGAAGGAGGCAACCGTCCGGCGGTACCACTATGAGACTAAGCGCCAACTCGAAGATCAACTCGGCGCCTTCTTGGACGCCTACAACTTCGCCAAGCGGCTGAAGACGCTACGCGGCCTAACGCCCTACGAAGCCATCTGTTCAGCTTGGGCAAACGAGCCAGACCGCTTCCAGCTCGATCCCATCCACTTGACCTCGGGGACTGAACACCTAGTGTCCTATCGCGACAATTTCGTGGGCGAAGTCGACGCGGTTGGATTGCGTCTGCCGTAGCAGTCCATCGGAAGGGCTGCCAGGTGGCGTTGCTGCGGTGGGTCCAAAACTCTTTCTTGGTGATCGATGCGCCTTTCAGCCGACGATCGTATGTGTCGGCTCGGAGGGAGCGAGCACATAAGACTTGGAAATAACGCAAACATCTATAGCAAGAATTGGTGGTTGTATGAACCTGGGAAATCGATAGGACTGAGACTAGGCCATAGATTGATCAAGCCGTGAATTAAGGAAGATAGATACATGACAGCGCTGCACGTTTACACGAAGGGTACCGTACTTGTCGCGCAGTTCAATCGCGAAAAGCCGGTAAATCCCCTCAATCGAGAGCTGGAGCGAGACATCATTGAGACTTGTCAATTGGTCCAGAACGAACCCGCCGTGAAGGCAATGGTTCTTACTGGTGGGGTCGACCGCTCCTTTTGTGTCGGCGATGATTTTAACGAAGCAAGCGAAATAAGAACGGAGGCCGAAGTTGATGATCTCATAAATCGGATCACTGAGCTTTGCGTTGCGATTCTAGGCGTAACCAAGCCGACCGTCGCAGGGATTGACGGATATGCCATAGGCGCCGGAGTCCAGATCGCGCTTTGCTGCGATTGGCGTGTGGGGACGCGCACCGCGAAGGCTCTCGGTCTTGAACTCAAGAATGGCATTGCTTGCCCAATGAACGCCTACATGCTCGAGAAATCGCTGGGCCGCGCGGCAATGTCGAACATTGTTTTCGGCTGCGAAGTTGTGCCGGTTGAATGGGCGGCGGAATGCAAATTTTTCAATGAGACCGCTGAATCGAATGACATAGTCGAGAAGGCGATTTCACGAGCCGCCGTTTTTGGCGCTTATCCGGAAGTCGCGTATGGGCGAACAAAGCGGGCTGTTAACCGTTCCTTCATTGCGGGATTGCGAGAGCTTGGTCCGATCACGAAGAGCGCTCATCTGGAGTCACTGCTTAACAACTCCGCAGCGGCCCATTTGACGCGAATTCTGCGACGATGAAGGCCAAAGGTGATAGTACTAAAATGTTTTGGCGAGTGCCCGGTCGTAAGAGCTCAGCCGCAACCTTATTGATGCCGGCTTGACGTTTTGCGGAATCGCCATGGCATGAGGTCTTCGATTCTGCTTTGGGGATGGCCGGCGATGATCGCCTCGAGGTGTTTACGCGATGCAGCCGACGGGGTTCACGTCATTGAGCTTAAAGATGGCAACGATCGACGCAAGCAAGGCCGAATTTTCGGTCCCGAGCTCATGACCGGCTAAGAGTGCATTTTTTGTCAAACACATCGGCCGGATCTTGTTTTCAACCGGATTGGTATGTGTGCATTTGATAAGGTGCACTGTTCTCCCGGTAAAAATCCGGGCCGATAAACTCACGCGCTAGCCGGAGGTACTCGGGACGGGTCAGGAGGTACACGGTGTCGACAACCACGGGATAGCTGTTGTGCGAAAGGGGGTTCGTCGCGATGCGGTGACCGGCTTCTTCGCCGATTTGCCGGCCTGCCTCGTCGACATAGAGGCTTCCCAACGGGGCACACTGTTGGGCCCGCGCGCTCACGGAGCGGGCCATCAGGTGCGGCTGATCAGCGCTCACTTCGGGACACCATATGTCAAATGTAACCGGCATGAGGCCCACACCTAGCCACCCCTCGGCGTGCGCGCGATAGAGCCTGGCATGAGCTAATCGGCGGAGGTGGAACGATGGCAAATGCCATGCTTGATGCCAGGCAGGAAGGTGACTCCTATCGTCGCGTCGAGGTGATCACTGGGGAGCGCCGACGGCGTCGGTGGACGGGCGAGGAGAAGGCCCGGATCGTGGCGGAGAGCTTTGAGGAGGGTGCGAACATCTCCGAGGTGGCGCGGCGCAATGGCGTTTCGCGCGGACTGCTTACGGTGTGGCGACGCCAGGTTGCGGCGGCGGTGGTAGGCAAGGCGCCGAACTTTCGTGCCGATCCAAATTTGTGCCAAGAGCGGTAGCGGGACAGCTGGCGAGCCCGAGCGTATTTCGCCGCTACAGACGAAGTCTTTGGAGATCACCGCGCCGCCGGCCAAGGTTTGCGGGGTGGTTGAGATCGAGGTGAACGGGGCGCGCATTCGGGTCGAACCGGGCGTGGAGCTGGCGACGCTGTCGACCGTGCTGGCGGCGCTTCGGGGCGTCCGGTGATTGCGCTACGATCTGACCTCAAGGTGGTGCTGGCGACACAGCCGGTCGATTTCCGCAAGTCGGTGCACACGCTGTCGGCGCTGGTGAGCGAAGCGCTGCGCGCGAAGCCGTATTGTGGCGACGTCTTCGTGTTCCGCAGCGAACGCATGGACAGAGTGAAGCTTCTGGCGTGGGATGGCAGCGGCATGGTACTGGTGACGAAGTGGTTGCACCAGGGGCATTTCACCTGGCCGCCGATCCGCGACGGCGTGGTGCATCTCAGTGCGACGCAGCTCGCGATGCTGCTCGACGGACTTGAGTGGACACGTGTGTCACCCGAGCCTGTGAAGCAGCCGGCCGTTGTCGGCTGAGGCGTGAGGATTTTGCTGGAGCATGCGGCGCACGCCTGTATCGTCTGATCATGGCGATTCGCCCCGACGCTCTCCCGACCGATCCGGCGGCTCTGACCGAGATGGTGCTCGTGCTCGACGCGGAGAACGAGAAGCTGCGCGCGGCGATGCAGACACTCAGGGAGATGGTCTTCGGGAAGCGTTCGGAGAGGCTTGCGGTACTCGTGGACGAGCAAGTGGCGCTCGAGCTTGATGATCTTCAAACCGACGCCACACGGCCTGCGCCGGCCAACGATGACGCACCTCCGGCGAAGCCGCTTGGCAAGCTGCCGCGCAAGAAGGCGCGCCGCAACATCGGGGCGCTGCCAAAACGCCTGCCGCGCTGTGAGCAGGTGCTGGAGCCGGCGGCAACCGCGTGCCCATGCTGCCAGGGCCAGCTTCACAAGATCGGCGAGGACGTCAGCGAGGTGCTGGACGTGATCCCGGCGATCCTGCGGGTGCTGCGGACGGTCCGTCCCAAATACGGCTGTCGCAGCTGCACCGATGGCGTGGCCCAGGCGAAGGTGTTGCCGCGCCTGATTGAGGGCGGCATGGCGTCGACGGCCCTCGTGACTCACGTGGTGGTCTCGAAGTTCGCCTGGTATTTGCCGCTATACCGGCAGGTGCAGATCCTGGGCGGCCAGGGCATCCATCTTGACCGCGCGACACTCGCTGGCTGGGTCAAGCGTGCCGCCCGGTGGCTCAAGAGCCTTTATGAGCTGCAGCTGCGGATGATTCAGGCCGCGCCGCGCGTGTTCTGCGACGAGACGCCGATGCCGGTGCTCGACCCCGGACGACATCGCCCCCGCATCTGCCAGTTCTGGGCGCATGCCATGGATGACCGTCCCTGGGGTGGGCCCTCGCCGCCGGCGGTGGCCTACGTGTTCGCCGACAGCCGTGGCACCGAGGCGATCGCCGGACAATTGACCGGCTTTTCCGGCATTCTGCAGGTGGATGGGTACGCCGCCTACAAGGCACTCGCCCGCGGTCACGGCGGCGCAATCCAGCTCGCCTTTTGTCTCGCCCATGCCCGCCGCAAATTCGTCGAGGTGTTCAAAACGACGCAGTCGCCGTTCGCGCGCGAGGTGATCGAGCGCCTGCAGGCGGTCTATGCCGGCGAAGCAGAGATCCGTGGCAGCAATGCCGAGCAGCGGCTCGCCGCCCGCCGCACCAGGACCGCTCCGTTGATGGCGGCGCTCAAGGCGCGGCTGACCGAGATGGTCGGCCAGCTGTTCTCCCAGTCGAAGCTGACAGAGGCGATCAACTATGCGCTCAATCACTGGCACGGACTGACGCTGTTTCTCCGCGACGGCCGCATCGAGGTCGACTCCAACACAGTCGAGCGTTCCATGCGCCCGATTGCCATGGGAAGACGCAACTCGTTGTTCAGTGGCAGCGAAGGCGGCGCCGAGAGCTGGGCGATCCTGGCGTCGATCGTGAACACGGCAAAGCTCCATGAACTCGATCCGCAAGCCTATCTGACCGACGTGCTGGAGCGTGTCGTCTCCGGGCGAACCAGGAGCCATCAACTGCACGAGCTGCTCGCCTGGAACTGGAAGGCTGTGCGCCAGCGCACCGCACAGGCCGCCGCGTGAGGGGACGTCGCCATAAACAAGCATCGTCATCGATGGCCGCCGCCGCGATGCCACTTGCGGAGCTCGAGCGCTGGCTGCAGGCTCGCGTCGATCAGCATCCTGCCGCCACTAGTCTCCCCATGCTCGACGGCTACGTCGCCGCAATCGTGGCCGGACCGGTGTCGATGAGCCCACTCGACTGGATCTGCCCGCTGCTCGCGATCGATGCCGATGCATTCAACCACGGCGGCACCCCGGAGTTCGCAGCCATATCGGCTGTCGCTCTGCGCCACAACGACATGAGCAACACCCTCTCGACCGCACCCGACCGGTTCGCGCCGATGCATCGGCGCAAACGAGTCGAGACGTTGATCCGCGACCCTGGTGCCAAGGCTTCTATGCCGCGATGCGGCTCAAGCTATCGGCCTGGGCGCCGTTGCTCGACGCCGGAAACGTCAACCACGGTTTACTTCTGCCCATCCTGCTACATTGTCGCGACGACCAGGGCCGTCCGCTGCTTGGACCACCACGAAGCGGCCGCGAGACCAAGAACTTTCTGCGTAACGTCCACGCCGATATTCCGGCGGCGGTCGAGGCATTGCGGCAATACTGGATGCCGATCCGCTACGCCCGCGCTCGCTGATCACCGCGGACGTGGGAGCTCATACCGATTACTGTCAAATCGAACAAGACGACCAGAACGAGCGGAGGCCATCTGCGAACGGCCGGCCCGCCGTGCATGCGTCCCGTGCTGCCGAAATCAACCGGTCCGCCGGCGAGTGCAGGCCATCCCATCGCATTCGCCGGCGCACATAGTCGTCGACGGGTCAGGCTCGTCAACCAGATTCGCCGTTCATGAGTGAACCGCTAGCGGAGAGTAGAGCGAGCGGCTCGGCAACATCGAAAATCGAAAGCGTCTGGCCTCTGACGGCAACAGCCTTGACCACAACCATAAGCGATAGAAGCTGCCTCAAGAACGGCTGCCAATTCGCGGCTTGGCTTGGTCTGTGCCCACCAAGCGATCCATTGAAGGATAGGCCGCGTGCTCGGCATCAGCAAGCGCGGCGATCGATATCTGCGCACACTGATGATTCACGGCGCTCGCGCCGCTTTAAGCCGAGCTGGCGGCGAGCAGGATTCACGAAGCGTCTGGCTCGGCAAGATGCGGCAACGGCGACATCCCAATATCGCAGCCGCTGCTCTTGCCAACAAGGACGCAAGAACGCGCATCGGTGGAAGGTAGTTGGCCCTGGGCTGAACGGTGGTGTCCACCATCGCTCTTCTGAGATCGAGCGTAACGCGCTCCATATGCCCATCCAGCGGTCGGCCAGCACGAGCTCCCGCTTTGTCGTCAAGGGGCTTGCGCCAATGGCTCAGATCAGAGCGCTCGCAACGCGCCTTTGCGTACTGCAGGCCGGGTCTATAAGGTCAGCCCGATGAGCCCGCAGCGCGGGAATCATGGTATTCCGCGACGTAAGCTCCCGTATATGCTTGACGCCAAGTTCATGACCTCCACATCCGAGCCCTTAGCTCACCGCTGGGCTGCATACGAACAGCCGACTATCGCGATCAGCACGGCAAGAAACGGGCACCTCCGTTCGAACGCATCCCCTTCCCTCTTCTGTGACATGAAGCCAATTCATGCATTTTCAATGCTCGCAACGATGTTTTCTCTCAAGGGCTCATTCTCGGGGCTCATTCTCAATAGAAGTAAAATATTCTACAACTATCTGCAGAGCTATGCCAGTCGACTGACTCTTCCGGTTTTGCCCTGCTGGTTTGGAGGCTTGCGTCGACCGGACTAGCCTCACTCTGGTCGAAGCCCCAAAGCGCGGTCAGCCCTGCCAATTGGCTAAACATGAACTGGGGCGATAAGATTTTGACCCCAATCCTCGCCAACCATCGTCATGGACGATCCGTTGGCAAGCGTCTGCTCCAACCATCCAAAGATACGATCGTCGCTAGTTATGGAGTTTTCGATCTCCGCCACATTGGTCCGGATTATTCCCGGCATAGCCAACTCCAGATCAGCGCGCCGCGTCATATACTCCGCTTGTAGCTTAAGCGCTTCCTGGACGCTGACGATGCCGCGCCCCCCCCCCCCGCCAACCACGAGAGCTGGGCACCTCAACTGCCGTATCGTTCGAGACAGGCGCACCGATACGAATCCTCCATCGATTATACCTGTAGTCCTCGTCATCCAAGCGACAGATGCTAGAGTTCGCCCGCAACTGCAAAGCCCGCCGTCGCAAACAGCCGAAGCAACGCGGCGATCAGAAGTAGCGAAATCAGTCGCTAGAGCAGCCGACAATCCTTCCCCATACACGCCAATCCGAGTGGCATCAACATCAGGCCGAGGTGACAAGTAATCAGAATAGCAAGACAAAAGGCTTCCGATTGGACGCGTGGCTGATTTGAGACGTCGTCGTGAGAGACAACGAGCATCGATAGCCGCCGACCAATGACAACTGGCAATAGCCTTCCGAGTAGCGTCGCCGCGGTTTCTTCTCTTTGCTGATGCAAATGACCGCCGGCGCGCATAGATACGGGTTACCGACGGGCAAGTAATAGGCTGAACCTTCGGTTGCTTGATCGTAGTCTGCGATGTGAACCCGCTCCACCCCACACTCCAGAGACGATCCACACCTCTGAATATCGGCTTGACTTTCGTCGACACGCTTCCGTTTTGTGGATCGTCTTGGTCAAGTAGCCGCCTAGCAACTTCAAAGGCCGTAGCGCTGTTCGTCAGTCTCGAGGGCTTACAGATTCACGGTTGGCGTTCGAGATGCCGAATTGCCGGCTGGCGAACCAGTCTAATCAGGACCGCTCCTTATTCCGTAAGTCTGGGGGCGCCCAGGGGTCTACCGCGGACGGGAAATGTCGTTGCAGCGAACTCGATCCCAAGATGTCTTAGCCGACTTCTCGCTTACTCCCGCCAAATGCCTTGCAAACATCGCCATAAAGCCGTTGGTGGAGATGACGCAGCAACACAAGTCCAATCGCACGGAAGTACGACCGGACAGAGACTGCCGGCCATGGCTCCGATATCCCGAATGGTGGTATGAGCCGGCGATCAGATTCCGTTCCAAAGCGAGCGCGATCGGTACGTGGCGTGGATGCGCGGGGAAAGGGGCTTCGGCCCATCGACGATCCAGCGGTGGCGAGGCCGGGCTCGAGAGTTCCTTCACTGGTGCTCGGCAATCAATCGACAGCTCTCTAACCGGCGACCAAGCGAAGATCTCATCAGTGCAGGAACTCGGCGTTGCTTTCGCATGTCCGCATCCGGCAACGCAGGGACGTTGCGGGTATTTTCCCCGCCACACAGCATCTGAGGGAGGTTTGCGACCCGCGTCTGGCAGCGATCCGCGGTCCTCGCACCATCAGCAGGAGTCATTGACGTTGGTGGAAGTTTTGACAAACCGACCACGCGCCGTATCCTGGACTGGCCCGATGTATCGATATTGTCCGCCCAATACACAGCACCAGGAGGTCTTCATCAACCTGCGGTCACTCCACTGACCAGTGACGCTCGGAGCAATCTACGGGTCGTCAGTCACAGGTTGGTGGCCCCTGGCATTGAGATCGTCCACCGCGGCCTGCAGCCGATGACGCGACTTGGCATGCACCGCATCGTTAGCCAGCAGATCGGTCGCGTCCTTGCCGGCAAACGTATGAGCCGAAATACATCCGGCGCACGACTGCGGTCCACCTGCTGCGTGCCGGCCTCGATCTCAACACCATTCGCTGGAACAAGCCTACTCGGACAGTCGCGACAGGAGAACTTGTTCTGGACGATCTCGACCACTTCCACTAACGCGGCACCACTTCCATCGTCCGAGACACGTCCTCGCCGACCGTGCGCAGACAGTTTCTACCGCAGCGTTCGCAACGTATCGGCCGATTCGACCACCACTCGTGGCAGATACTCCATCCGGCGTTCGTTGCGATTGCGCGAAATCCGCGCACAGTCGTCGTCCGGACATAGCTAGTTCCGCTGCTAGTTCGTCATCGGTGCTTTCGGTTTCCAACTCCTCGAGCGTCAACGCGACTGCTCGATCAGTCGCGGCGAGCGCTCCGACCACCGGCTGCAGATCTGACGCTTTAGCTCGGCTATCTGCAGCTTTTGATAAGCGATCAGCGTCTCATCTTCCGACGCTATCACGCGGCGACCGCGAGCTCACCAGCGATCTCCAAACCCTTCGCGCGCGACCGCCAGAACTTTCGGGGCACTGCTCCAAATTTTGAGTGACGTCCGAGATCGCCGCTGCCAAAAGCACAGCTGCTGCTTCAAGGTTAAGGTCTGATGCCTCAATTTCGGCATATCGAAGCAGGTCAAGAATGGCCAGCAGTTGCTTTCGCCGTCCTTTATTGAGCACAAAGTGATCATTCTCTGCGACAGAATTCCCCTCACTGTATCGCGCGCGTGGCTGTCCCGGGAGCTCGCTAGCGGCCATCTTCGCGCGCCTGAGATAAATCGAAGAAGACTTACGGATCATGTGTTCTCCCAACCTAACGAGGGAACTCGGAATATTTTCGTTGAGGGATTCCCAATAATGGGCTGGCAACATTTTCACCGCTTCTCCGAATAGGGCGGACACAATAGGTCAGTCGATGTCCGATGGTTGAACTTGGAATTCGTCCCCAATTAGATAAATCATTTCTGATCGATCGATGGTCTCCCGCGGCTCCTTTAATAAGGATCTATTGCTCGGACTAGCGGCACTAACATGCGACGTTTCGTCGATAAGTACTCAAGGTAATTTAAGGCACTGGCCTGAACCAGGCCGCGTTCTGGCGATCCGTTGGCGGCCAAACTATTTGTCGATCGTATCAAATCGCCTCCTCGCTCGCCATCTGATTGTTACATCTCTCATATCAGTGCGTCCAAACTTCTGCCGGGCGATTACGATCTTTGACGCTTTCGACCATCATTCTTCCGGGCGACCGCTAACTAGAAATTGCAACGCGTTGGCGCGGGCTCATCGTTGGTCCGATGGCGAAGAATACAGAAAAATATGAAGAAGTCGCCCTACCATTCCTAGGGGAGGTCCAAGACTTCGTATCACAGGCGCTTCAGGCTAGTCTCTCGCATCCACCACGACCTATGGCCGAGAGTTGATGAGGGCGTGAGGTCGATATCATTGCGGATTCGACGATCTCGCCTAGGGTATACCGAGATGATGCCCGTCCAGCATTCCGAGAAGGTCTCGCCCACCCGCGATAATCGCGCTGGCGCTTGGAAGCGTTTTGGGCGATTGGTGTTTCTGCCACTGCGCATACCGGAGTGGCAATGGAATTTGGCCAGATGTGCTGTTTTCTGATGCTGTGCGGAGGCCCGGTAACGCGGTAGCATCGTTGCGCAGCAGCATGCCCAAGGTGCCACGAGCTTAAGCTTTCGGAGTTTGCCACAGGCTTACCAGAGACTGAGGCGGTAGCGGAGCATGAACCAGGAGACTGATAACATAGGAGGAAGGAAAAGCGGCACGGCGAGCTCGAGGGTGCCGTTCGGAGCACTGAGGCGGACCGACCAGCGGGAGCGACGAAGGCCCTTAATTGGGTTAGACGAAAATGATCAGATGAATCGGTCGCATAGTCGAACAACTGGAGACAAGAGGATGTTGATGTGTACGCGTGTCGTGAGCTTCTGTCCCGGCTACAGAGCGTCTATCGGACGGCATTCGTGTAGGGCATTGCTCTCTTTGGTTAGGAAAGTTCGGCCTCGTTCTTGAGCCGACCGAGATCAAATCGGTCGAATTCGGACGGTTCCCGCGCCGACACGCAGGGTAGAGCGGAGCAAAGCGCTGGAGACCTTCCACTTCGTGCGGCTGAGCGAAACGCGAACGGGTAACTTCAAGCTAGGTGCGCGCTGACAAATCTCGCCTTCGGCGCAGCCTTTTCTCACTGCAAGCCTTCACGGCGAATACGACATCACGCGATCGGTGAAGGTCGGCGAAATCATCCCCTTCCTAAGCGGCCACAATGCCCATTACGGCGTCGTCAGATCGGTGTCTCGAGAAGGTGGTACCGCGACGTGGAGAAGTTTCCGTATGTTGCGCAGTTGTAGGTGGCCAGGCCACGCCTGACCTTATGCGATCCCGAACGGCTGGAGGACAGCACCGGCAAAGGCCGGCTCATAACAGTCCGCGAGGGTCCCTCACCGCGCCCTGCCTCCCGCTCTGGGCATCGATATGATCGAGCATCGCTCTTTCAAGGACCCGGCTCGAGTTGTAGTTGACGACGCTCACAGCATGCCGATCATTTCGCGTGCAATGGCGGTGGTGACGACTACCTTTGGTTTGCCGGCCATCGACAAACCGCGATAGCGAGCGCAGAACCTGACCTGCTCCATCCAGGGGATGTCACGGATGACCTGAGGCAAGCACTCGTTACGCTCATGGAGCTTCCGACTGGCGCAGGCTGCATGCGATGGTCCACGCTCCCTTTCGATCAGAGCCCGCTTGGCCAGAATATTGCCGGCCTTGGTGATGGCCCTCGCCAGTTCGTGGCACCGCTCGAATGCTCCGACGGCACGAGGAAGCGATACGGCATCAGCTGACGGAAATTGTTGAAGCGGGCGGAGTCGTCGCCCTCGGCAACCACCGTTGCGACGATGAACGCATGGCCCGCATAGCCTCGACCACCGGGACCGTGCCGTCGACCATTGCGGCGCAAGCTCTTCGATCTTGGTCAGCCGGTCCACCCGAACCTCGGCGTCGGTCACGGCAAGAATGGAATCCTACAGGACGATTTGGCTCGCCGGATGACCGAAGTGCACCGTGGTCAGCCAGCGCCGGTAAGCCAAGGTCCAGTCCTTGGTGCTGGCGTAGATTCGTCCGTGCCGCAGCACGAATGCCAGCAGATGCTGGCGTGCCTTGCCGAGTACACGCATTGCCGCGGCGGGCTCTCACCAGGTCGTGCATACCCTCATACCGCATTGAGCTTGCCGGCCCAGCTCAGTTGGCCAGCACCGCCGCGTCGCGGCGGTCCATCTTGATCCGATCTCCCGTCCTTCATCGGGATAAGCGAGCGCGCCACCGCGATGCCGTCGACCCAATTCCGTCAGTTGCCGATGCAGGCCGCAACTACAGGGGCCAGCTTCGTAGCAAAAGCCGGCTTCTCGGCAAGCTTCGCGATCTGGTGCTATTGAGGGATGATCGCCAGCTAGCGGACTTCACCACCACGCGCTCCTTCGATAACCACAACCGAAATCGTCCCCTTGCGCACATCCGGTCCCACAAAGTGCTATCGTTCATCCGCCCGCTCGTTTGAGGTTCGGCTCCGGCTCATCCCTCGATAGGAGCTTGCCCGGGGCCGGCGCGCCCGTCACCTCAGGACATAGGGTCTAGATCGCGCCCAGAATGATGCGGACTCCCGGCGTACTTCGGCCGTTCTTCCGAGCTAAGCACACGATCACTGTGCCGCCGGAGGCGCCCCAACTTCAAGGCACAATCGCTGGCTCCGTAATGCAGAACATCTCGTTTCGAAAGTGGCGGGCACGCAGAAGGTTGTCGGTTTAAGACCTAACAACGACACGTACCTACACCAGGTGCCAAGCCGAAAAATTCTTATTCTGGTGGTTTCTTGCGATTGACAATTTCTCTTATTTGTTGCACTAGTATTCCGCGATTTTGAATGTCGCGGCCGGGTGAGCCGCGAAAGTAGGTGCGAGCGACTGATGGAGACACCATGGCCATTCTAGAAACGGAAGCTCGAGGAGCGGTGTTGGTCGCGCGGTTCAATCACGCCAACGCTCTTAACCCGATGAGTCTAGAACTGGAGAATGCCATCCGCTCTATATGTCGACACGCAGAGGATTATCCTGCGATACGGGCTTTAGTATTGTCAGGAGGAAACAATCGATCCTTTTGCGCCGGCGGAGATTTAAATGAGGTTGCTCAAGTTTCCGAGCGCGCGGCAGTAGAGGCGGCTATCGACAGGTGGATTGACTTCTATTGCACAATACTCAAGGTCACCAAACCGACTATTGCTGCAGTCGATGGATACGCCATAGGCGTCGGCTTTCAGGTCGCCCTATCGTGCGATTGGCGCGTTGGATCCCCAGAAACCAAGCTGCTTATGTGGGAATTGAAGCACGGGATCGCCTGTCCAGTCGGCGGCTATATGCTCGAGAGCACCGTGGGCCGAGCCGCGGCAGCTGATCTCATTTACGGGTGCGAGGCAGCTCCGATTCCCTGGGCGGCGGATCGCAAATTGCTTCACGAGGTGGTTGATTCGGACGATCTTCTAGAGAGGGCAATCTCGCGAGCACAGATTCTCAGTGAATTTCCGGAAATCTCTTTTCGGCGCACAAAGGAGTCGATTAATCAGCGGCTCATCGCTGGCTTGCAGCATATCGCACCGGAGGCAAAGGAGGCACATGTTGCCGGCGTCGCAAGTAGCGACGCTCAGCGACACTTCAAACACGTACTAAAGCAATAGCCGACGCTCCGATGGGCGTGACGTATGGTGGCGCGTTGGACGCGGCTCTTACCGCTTGGTATTGGACTTTGATAGTCTTACGATCAATGAGAGGATATCCACTCGAGCATCCTCGTCCTTGATCTTTGCGAATGCCGTAACAAGCTCAAGGACTTGCTTTGCCAACTTACCCTTTTGCGCACCTAGTATTGCAGACACGTCCGAGAGTGGCGATGGCCGTCCTGGTGATTTGGGTTGGTCGACGTCGAAGAAATCTGAGATGGGCGTGTTCAGCGCCCGGGCAATCTCGTAGAGCCGACTGGCTGGCACTCTACTCGTCCCATTCTCGTGCTTCTGCAACTGCTGAAAAACTATATCCAGTTGAGCCGCAAGTTCCTTCTGACTGAGGCCGAGTCGTTTTCGTTGGCTTCGAATGCGCTCTCCAATTCTCGCATCAAGATCGGTATATGTCACGGTTCGGCCTTTGGTTTTTTTTAGGTATTAACAAAGTTAAATCATTTCCGAGCAGTTTGTTCAACTGCACCTCCGTTGCGTTATGCCGCGATGGAAGGCTTGACCTCGCAAGCTACCTCACCGGTAGACACGCGTCGGTGACAAGGCGATGGCGTCTTCGTTGTGCTCACGACGTCTGTTGTACTAAGAACACGTAAAACCGGAATTGCTGCACGGCGTGCTAGCGGATGAAATTGGGAAGCCTTCCTCAGTTGCTCACGGCAAAGCTGAGGAAAGTTGCGCGACTGCCGCCGCGTTGGGACCGTCTGTGGACAAAGTACTGAACAAAGTCGACCGCTACCGATTGCGTCCGCGCTATGACCGACTGCGAGATCATGGAAGCCAATAAAACGAGAAGCGGCTGCGTGCCTCAAAACTACGATCCAGGTGAACCGAATCGGACTCATCAGGCATGCTTACAATACGAACTCCCGCTTATGCTAGATTACCACAGCGAACCTGCCGCGCAAGCAATGCAGCCGACGGAACCGTCTCGTCGATCGAGCCGTCGCCCTCAAAACGGCAATGCAGCTAAAACCTTCAACCGAATCTGTGGCACACCCCGCTGCCATCTGCCCTGATTCGATCCGCCCTTTCTGGACGGAATATTTTTTATCGCGCTGCAGAATGGTTATGTTACGCGCAACATAACCATTTATGTCTCGGACGAGATCTGGCGGGCGCTGATCGACTGGAAGTCTGGATGAACGGCTCCGGTCCGGTGCGCCAATCCGAGGGTTGGTTTGCCGACGCGGCTTGTCGCCGGCCTATTCATTCTGAGGACACGCACAATCAGTCGGATGAGGTGTCATATGCCGGCTGGAGCAATAACTCTGATTACCATACTTCTGCGGTGAGTTGAGCGTGAGCGTCACGAGAGGAGCACTGGTGCCCGGGCTTGACTTGCGCGGAATGCTCTGGATAGCCCGGTCGGGATGATTGACGCTGCCGGCGCGCGGTGAT